>NZ_JBEYVP010000044.1:0-89059 GCF_040644035.1 Streptomyces sp. NPDC047042
AACCGCCGAGACCGTCCTGCCCACCGAACTCACCGCATAGCCTCAACAGGAGATCACCGAGTGGCCGTCGATACACCACTCCAGCGGACGTGACCGGCATTGCGGATCAAGGTGGTGCCTGAAGGGACAAAGGGACAGGTGTCCCAGGGGCAGGTGCATGGTGCTGCCGGGCGGGCCGGCCGCTTCAGCCGGTGCGACGCCCAGAGCATCGGATGTCTCATGGGCCTGGGACAACAGCCGCCACCCAACCCGCAACGGTGGGACGATCCCACCCCGACAACCTGCGGAAACAAGGCACCCTGGGATGCCTGTGAGGGACGGGACACCCTGAGGCACGACCGGACACGCGGCGGACGCACTCCGCGGCCCGCCGCCTCGTCCGGATTGCACCGCTGCTGACCGGGGTTTCCCGCTCTTACGGGCACGCGGAGGGCACGGAATCTCGGAAAAGATGGAAGCCGGTGCCACCGGGTGCCCACCGGGGGCACCCCACAGGGTCCGCCCCATGCGCAGATCAGCCGTTGAGGTGGCGTTGCTGCTGCACCGGTCCACCAGCCTCCGCACTCAACTCCCTCGTCATCCGCTCAGGGTCCACGTGCGCTTGCTACGCGCTATGCCATATTCAATGGCACACTCGACGTGTGACTGACGACGATGTTGACTTCCCACCCGGCGATGGCCCCACCAGCGGTATCTCTGTCACCCTGACTGCCGGAACTCTGCATGCGATCCGTGAGCGGGTCGGCAAGCGAGGCGTTTCGGCCTACCTGGAGAAGGCGGCCCAGCGCCAGATCGAGCGGGAGAACCTGGACGAGCTGATCGCGGACTTCGACAAGGTGCACGGCCCGGCCGACCCCGAGGCCGTGGCGGCTAAGCGTGCCCGGCTGACTGGACGCGCCTCTAACGCTGGAACGGCCGCGTGAGCGGTGCCCTGGTCCTGGACAGCGAGGGCCTGGCAAAGGCCGTACAGCGTGATCGGGAGATCCACGAGTGGCTGACGGCGGCTCGCGACGCCGACCTACCAGTGATCACCTCAGTCTCAGTGCTGGTCGAGGTGATCCACCCGAAGATCAACGACGCCGCACTGAAGTGGACCCTGTCCCGTCTGAGTGTCGAGCCGGTGACCCAAGCCGTCGCGCAGTCGGCTGCCGCTTTGCTGCGTACAGCGGGGTTGCACGGCCACAAGTACGCCATCGACGCCATGCTGTGTGCGACAGCCCTGCAGCATCCCGGCCGGGTGACGATCCTGACTTCGGACGTGGAAGACATCGAGCTGCTCACTGCCGAGCACCCACGCGTGAGTGCGGAGAAGGTGTGAACCGAGGCACCTTGCAAAGACTGGCGCTCGCTGTGGGCGTGGTCGCGGGCGGCGTCGCACACCGGCATCAGCGCCATCTTCTCGTCGGGGTGCTCGTGGACGTAGTGGGACAGCTCCCGGATGATCTGGTCCTCCCTGACACTCACGGGGCACCGAGTCCATGGCGCTGGGCATAGATCCACAGGAGCCTTCGGGTGACGTCGGCGGCGTCCCGGAGGTAGATGAAGGCGCCGAACGACGGTGTCTCCGCGGTCGGACGGTTCTGCAGGTCGAGGAGCCGGTACCCCGTGCGGAACAGCTCCCGCACATCCTCGTCCTCGTCTGCCCCCAGATCCTCACCGAGGAGAAGGTTGAGGTGCCCGATGATCTCTGGCAGGGACCCGTCCATGTCCTTGCGGGTCGAGGTGGCCATCTGCATGGCGAGCACTGCATCGGTGCTCTCGGAGATCGTCTCGACGTCGACCGGGAGAACTTCGGTCCCAGCGCTGTCGGTTGCTCTCGATGCCTTGCCACTACTTGCCACAGTGATCACCGCTTCGCCCCTTCAGCGCACGAATTCAAGCCGTGCCGGTAACGCTAAGAAGGGCGGTGGGTGAGGCTCTACGAGTGTGCCGGAACTTGCCCGGCATTCACCCCAGGGATTCGATGGCTGCCGTGATGAGTTCGCGCGCTGCCGGGCCGTAGACGGCAAGTTCGGCCAGGTCGGTGAACGTCTGGGCATACATGGCAAGTTCGTGCTTCTGCGTGACGGCGAGATGGGCCGAGACGAGTTCGACGTGGACCGTGTGGTCGTCGTACAGGAAGAAGCCCTCGACAGGCCAGAGGCTGGAACGGTCGGCGTCCTCGGGAATGATGCCGATGCTCACCGAGGGCAGTGCCATGACGCTGAGCAGGTAGCCGAGTTGGCCGGCCATCACCTCGGTACCGCCTATGCGCTTTCGGAGTGCTCCCTCTTCCAGGAGGATCGCGAACGTGTGGTTGCCGTACACGATCTGCTGCTTCTCCACGCGCACCCTGACAGCCGCCGGCAGGTCATCAATGAGGCCGCGACGGTCGCGAATAGAGGTGAGCAGCGCGGTGATGTACGAGCCCGTCTGCACCGGGCCGGGAATCAGCCACGGCGAGTAGATGCGGAAGCGCTGAGTGCGTTCCCACAAGGGGAGGACGGACTCCTGGGCCTGCTTCAGGCCGGTGCGCTCCATCCGACGCCACTCGACGTACATTCCCTCGATACCGCGGGCTGTCGAGACGAGATCCTCGGCCGCGCTCTGTGCGCCGCAAGCGGCGGCCCACGCACGAAGGTCGCGCTCCGAGGGCGGACGCGTGCCGCTCTCGAAGCGCGAACACTTCGACTCGTGCCAGCCGAGACTCGTGGCCAACGCTCGCTTGCTGAGCCCGGCTTCGAGCCGGATTTCGCTCAGGCGTTTCCCCAGGGCCCGGCGGGCTTCCTGAACGCTCGAAGATGGCGATGTCATGTCGCTGCGAAGGTGCCGTTCGCGCTGTCAGGCCGGCTGGAACTCTGCGTGGGGTGTTGCCCGTGCCCATACGGCCTCGAAGGCCGACTCGCAGAGCTTCGCGACCTCAGGGTCTTCGGTGAGTTCCACCTCCATGTTCTCGCCGTCGCCGTCGAAGTGGTTGACGAGGACGAGGCTGGAGTCGAAGAGCCAGAAGTCGTTGCCCGGCAGGGTGAGGCCCGTTGCGTGTCGCCGGGAGAGCCAGCGCACGTCTTCGCCGGCGGCGATGTTCAGGCCATTCGTCACGTCGTACTCGAAGCGGATGTACTCGCTGACGGGAGTTGAGACGACCCGGGCCCGGCGCACTTCAACGCCTCGGGAGGTCGCCTCCGTGACGAGGCTGTGCCAGTCTCCCCAGCGCTCGGCCGGGTCGAGTGTCATGCCGGCCTTCCAGTCGATGAAGGCCGGGTCCGACTTCATGTAGGCGTCGCGCATCTCCAGATGGACGGCCGTCCTCTGGCACTCGCGGAACAGCTCCTCAAACGTCGGGGTCCTCATCAGCCTTCTTCACCTCCAGGAAGAACTGCACCATGCGCCGGGGGATCTCCACCACCGACTCGTGGCCGGGGATGTCCATCTGCCCGAGGCGCTCGATGTCCTCCACCTTCCAACCCTGCACGAGGTAGCTGTCCTTCTCCTCGTCGAGGTAGATGGTGGGGGAGCCGCCACTGGGACTCTCCGGGTCCTTACCGAGCTTACGCAGGGCCATGATGTCCTCCTCGAATGCCGGTAACGATCTCTGTGCCAGAGCTTGCCCGCGACGGTGCCGTGAAACGAGGAACTTGCCGAAACTTGCCAGGAGTACGGAAGTTGACCTTATGCGGCCGGGGGCTTGGGTGACGAGCCGCAGGTCAGCCGGGGACCGCTGGGATGGCCGGATTCGGCTGCTGTATGCCCCTCCGCGCTGGCAAACCTCGATCGATGCAAGTGGGCACGGATCACCGGGCTGTAGGGTCCCGTTCTTCGCTGCATACACCGAGGCTGTGACCTGCGAATTCTCGCGGTGCCTCACGTTGCTTCATCTGCGGTTGTCTCGGCGCGCGGTGCATCCCCGCCAGGTTTGGCGACACGGGTGTGGTTCCTCCCGTGCCGCGCGGCGCCCTCGTGACGTCAGGCGGCGCGCTTCACGTGGCGGACCAGCCACATGAGCAGGGCGTCCAGGTCGGCGGCGGCCGAGAGGACCCGGTCGACCGCCTCGGGGGTGTGCAGCCACTCCTCGCAGCCGAGGGGACGGGCGGCGATCAGCGAACGGTGGCGCAGCAGGTTCGTACGGGAGTGGTCCGTCGGATAGCCGCGCGGGGGACGTTTCATCACGTCCCCGGAGATGTCGTAGCCCTTCTTCCGCACGTCCTCGACGATGGCGGACAGTTCGCGGCCGCTCTCCTCGGAGGCCACGGCTTTGCGGAACGTGTCCACCTGGCCGGGATCGGGGTACCACCAGGCGCCCTGAATCCGCAGGCCGTCCAGGTCGAACCGGAGACCGATCTCGATCTTGCGGCCGAGCCGGATCACCGCGCCCTGGTGCTGCCACCACCAGGAGTTGGTGCGGTAGCGCCAGACGGAGAAGTCCTCGTACCGGGGGTCGGTGTCCGCGACCTCGTTGAGCAGGGCGATCATTGGTTGCCGGACCAGGCGTTCACGGTCCGCGCGGTAGCGCTCGCGGGTCGCGTGGGTCGGTTCGCCCTGGAGTTGCCACAACACGTCCATGGCCTGCTCCGGCCAGCCGGTGAACTGTCCACGCATGCGGGCAGGTTAGCTCTTCCATGGTCCGCGCGGACAGTGAGACGGGTAGGGAGGCGTGGCTCCAGACAAGGTGGGAGATGCTGCACCACGAACGCGATCGAGAGCGTCAACACCCGCATCCGCAGGTCCGTCCGCGCCCGGGGGCACTTGCCCCTGTCCAAAGGACACGGCATTGCGGGTTCGGTTCCGCGACGCTCGCAAAAAGCAGGTCGCCTTCAAATTGGACTGGACAACAAACAACCCCAGGCCACTGACCTGGGGTTTCATATGGAGCGGGTGACGAGAATCGAACTCGCACTCTCAGCTTGGGAAGCTGATGTTCTACCACTAAACTACACCCGCGTAAGACGCCGGTACGACCGGTGTCCGAACGCTCAGTCACTCTACCGTACGCCAGGCCCCCGGCGCCGAAGCCGTGGGGTCTGCCCCCGTTTCTGGGCGGTTCCGGCGATGTTCCGGATGTGAATCACCCGCAGATCAGCCCCTGACCGGGCCGAAACCGCCCGCGAACCGCACGCGCACCGCACGCGAAACGCAGGCGAACCGCACCCGTTCCCACCCCGTGACCCGGCTGCGGGCGGCCGGAGTTGGGGCGTACGGTGGGGGCGCGGAAGAGGGGTCGGGCAGGATCGGGCGGGATCGGAGTGCCGCCTGGAGGGCCGCCCTTTTCGTCCCGTAATGTGACGGTCCTCGTCGGTCTCGACAGTGACCGACGATGGCTCTTGGGGAAGGGACTCTGAGGACTTGATCGAGCGCACCGTCGTCCGTTGTGCCGAAGGGCACGTGTTCAGCACCGCTTCGTTTCCGATGCAGCAGGCCGAGCGGCTCGGCCCCGGCCGGCTGGTCCGGTGTCCGCGCTGTGCGCGGCTCCGCAGTGTGGTGCCGGTGACGTTGGAGCAGCAACAGCAGCAGCGGAGCACTACCACCAGCAAGTGACATCGCAGGAGTAGAGGCAGTAGCAGTAGCAGAAGCAGTCGCAGGCGCGCGGGGTCGACCGATGGTGTCGGGTTCGCGCGCCTTGCGTATCCTCGGGGCGTGCTTCTCTCAGACAAGGACATCCGGGCCGAGATCGATTCCGGGCGGGTACGGATCGAGCCCTACGACGAATCCATGGTGCAGCCGTCGAGTGTCGACGTGCGCCTCGACCGCTTCTTCCGGGTGTTCGAGAACCACCGCTACCCCCACATCGACCCCTCGATCGAGCAGGCCGACCTGACACGCCTGGTCGAGCCCGAGGGCGACGAGCCGTTCATCCTCCACCCCGGGGAGTTCGTGCTCGCCTCCACGTACGAGGTCATCACGCTTCCCGACGATCTCGCCTCCCGCCTCGAGGGCAAGAGCTCGCTCGGGCGCCTCGGGCTCGTCACCCACTCCACCGCCGGGTTCATCGACCCGGGGTTCAGCGGACACGTGACGCTCGAGCTCTCCAACCTCGCCACCCTCCCCATCAAGCTCTGGCCCGGCATGAAGATCGGCCAGCTGTGCCTGTTCCAGCTCAGCTCGTCGGCCGAGTACCCGTACGGCAGCGAGCGGTACGGCTCCCGCTACCAGGGGCAGCGTGGGCCCACCGCCTCCCGGTCCTTCCTCAACTTCCACCGGACACAGGTGTGAGTGACATGAGTGGTGTGAGTGGCGTGAGTGAGATACGGGAGAACCTGACCTACGAGGCGTTCGGTGGTGCCGTGCGTGAGCTCGCGCAGAGCATCGCCGACGACGGGTACGAGCCCGATGTCGTGCTCAGCATCGCGCGGGGCGGGGTGTTCGTCGCCGGTGGGCTTGCCTATGCGCTCGACTGCAAGAACATCCATCTGGTCAACGTCGAGTTCTATACCGGCGTCGGGACCACGCTTCCCATGCCCGTCATGCTCGCGCCCGTCCCGAACGCGATCGACTTCTCCGACAAGAAGGTCCTCATCACCGACGACGTCGCCGACACCGGCAAGACGCTCAAACTGGTGCGGGACTTCTGCCTGGACGCCGTCGCCGAGGTGCGTTCGGCGGTGATCTACGAGAAGACGCAGTCGCTCGTGAAGTGCGAGTACGTGTGGAAGCGGACCGACGCGTGGATCAACTTCCCGTGGAGTGTCCTGCCGCCCGTACACCGGCCGGGAGCGGCGGCGACGCCGAACACGGAAGCACTCTGACGCCCCGCCCGCCTTACCCGTCCTGCCAGCCCTACCCGTCCTACTCGCCCTACCTGCGCACGGCGCTCAGATCGCGGCGGAGCACCACGCGGGCCGCGCGCGTCGCGTCTCCGTGCGCCTCCCTGGCGGTCGAGTACTCGGCCGAGGCCAGGTCGTGGCCTTCGGCCAGTACCTCCCTCACCTCGCGGAGGGTGTGGTAGGACGCCGTTATCGCGGCCTCGACCTCCTCCGAGACGCCCAGCAGGAACATGCGTTCCCGGGCCTCGTCGCAGCCGGAGGCGCGGAAAGCCTCGCGGACCCTCGCCGCCACCTCGGCGTGCGGCCCCCCGTCCGCGACCGAGCCTCGCATGGCCTCGTGGGCCCGCCGGAGCGTGACGAAGCAGTCCACGTACAGATCGCGGCGATCCTGGAACACCCGATCGATCATCGCCCGGCGCCAGCGAACATGCTCGACGGCTATGGTGGCCCCCGCTCCGCCGGCGATGCCGACGGCGGTACTGACGATCGTTGTCCACTGCACGGCGCGAATTCTCGCATGTGGACGCGGAGTTGATCGCGAAGCCGCAGCCCTCCACGGTCATTGATACGGTCCCGGCATGCCTGAAACGCGCGGATCGAGAGGCCCCGTCACCGCCGACGACGTCGAGTACGCCGTCCGTCTCGCGGTGACCACCCTGCGGGCGGCGACAGCGCCGGACTGGGACGCCAAGGCCGGTTCCCTGGAGTGGAGTTGCTGGGAGACCGTCGAGCACCTCGCCGACGACCTGTTCTCCTACGCTGCCCAACTCGGCCCCGCGAGCCCGCCGTTGGACACGCATGTCCCGTTCGTCTGGAGCCGGAAGAAGCCGGGCGGCCCGGCGAACGTCATCTTCGCGGACCGTGACGCCGGCACGGCCGGCCTGTTGCAGGTACTGGAAGCCTGCGGCGCCCTGCTGACGGCCGTCGTGCGGACCGCGCCGCCGGCGGTCAGGTCGCACCACGTCTTCGGCGCGTCCGATCCCGAGGGCTTCGCCGCCATGGGGGTCGTCGAGACGCTGGTGCACATGTACGACATCGCCGAGGGCCTCGGTATCGGCTGGGTGCCGGACGCCGACGTCTGCCACCGGGTGCTGCTCCGGCTCTTCCCCCACGCCCCGACGGACACCGACCGGTGGCTCACCCTGCTGTGGGCCACCGGCCGCGCGGAAATCCCGGGCCGGCCGAGACTCACGCAATGGCGTTGGCACGGCGCACCCGCCGCCGACCGGCAGTAGACAGCCCCCTGGAGCCTCAGCGGGCCCTCTGGCACCTCAGCGGGCCCCCTGAAAACTCAGCGAGCCCTCTGGAACCTCAGAACGTCCCCAGCTTCACGATCGACAGCAGCGCGATCAGCTGGATCGCCGACGCCCCCAGTGCCTTCGGCCACGGCAGGTCGTGGGAGCGGCGGACCATGATGGTCAGGAGTACGCCCGCCGCGACCCAGGTCGCCCAGCCGAGGATCTGTACGAAGGGGGCGTCGCCGCCCGCGAACATCGCGACGACGAGGCGCGGCGCGTCCGTGATGGACATGACCAGCATGGAGAGGCCGACCGTCGGCTGCCAGGCGCCGTCGCCGCCGAGCTGGCGGGCCAGGGTGTGGGTGACCACGCCCAGGATGAACGCGCTCAGGACCATCGCCACGCCCGTCGTCAGCACGATCGGGATCGCGTTGCTGAGGGTCGCGTTTATCGTGTCCTGGCGGGTGTCGTCGAACCCGAAGACGGCGATCAGGCCGTACAGGAACGTGACGACGAGAGCGGGCGCCCACACCTGGTAGTCGCGCATCTGGAGGAACGTGCGGTCGGGGGCGGTCACGATGCCCCGCAGCAGTTCCTTCCAGCCCAGCCGAGGACCGGTCGGCGGGGCCGAGGGGCCGCCCGCGCGGTAGGTGTCGCCCTGGTTGTACGGGTCGTCGCCCGTCGTGAACGCCTGTGTGTGACCAGGGTTGTTGGCCGCGTACGGGTCCACGGGGGCGTTGGGGTGGCCCTGGGGGCCGTGGCCGTACTGGCCGTGCTGCTGCCCGTGACCGCCGTCGCCGAAGTACTCCGGCTCGCCGTGTCCACCGTGTCCACCGTGCCCGCCCTGTCCGCCGTAGCCGCCGCCGGGGTTCGGCTGCGGGGGCCACTGCCGCCCTCCGGCGCCGCCCGGGCCGCCGTAGGACGGCTGTCCGCCGCCGTACGGCTGCTGCTGCGGCGCGGAGGGGTAGCCGTACGACGGGCCGCCCTGCGGGGGCTGCTGGCCGTACGGCTGCTGCCGCGGTTGTTGTTGCGGTCGCGCTTGCGGGGGGCGGTTGTCCCGGCCGCCGCGTCCGATCCTGAATCCAGCCACGTCATCGAACGTACCTGGTCCCGGAGAGTGGCGCGTGGGGCCCGGGCTTCCGGGCCCCGCTTTGCTGCCGACCTGTGACATCCCGTAAGGGGGGCCTGGGCCGCTTCCCTAGGGGAGTTTCGCTTCTGTCCCTTACGGGAGCATGCCATCGATCAGGCTGTCCGGCACCACGGTCGCCCCGGCCGTCCTGATCCCCGTCGCCGAGCCGAGCAGGCGCACGGAGCTCACGCCGCCCGACACGTACAGGTCGGCCTTGCCGTCGCGGTTGCCGTCGCGCAGGCGCAGCTTCGCGCCGAACATGTCGCCGGCTGTGAGGTTGCCGGGGATGCCGGCCGTGCTGCGGGCGAGCCACTGCGAGCCGGTGGTCGTGAGACCGCCCGCGCGGCCGTAGAGGACGTGGACCCCGCCGGCGTACGGCTGGCCGCCGATCTTCTCGCCGTACGCGCCGATCGCGAGGTCCCGGTAGCCGTCGCCGTTGATGTCGCCGGCGGCGATGCCGGCGCCGAAGTCGTCGTACTGCTCCGTACTGTCCGCGATACCGGGTGTGTTCTGGGTGAGGCGGGTGACCCTGGCGGGTCCTGCGGCGGCGCCGTACCAGATGCTGACCATGCCGCGGTAGGAGGAGAACAGCGGGGTGCCGATGGCGATGTCGACCTTGCCGTCCTTGTTGAAGTCGGCGATGACGCCGTCGCCGCCGCGCTCGACCTGGCCGCCGAGGCTGTGCACGCCCTCCAGTCGGAGCGTGCGGCCGGGGACCAGGTTGGTGCCGCCCTTGATGAACCAGGCGTCGGAGGCGATGGTGCCGTCGCCGAGGACATCGCCGATGACGACGAGGTCGGTCTTGTTGTCGCCGGTCACATTGCCCGCGATCAGCGAGGAGACCTCGAACTGCCCGCTCCTGTCCAGGGCGGTGACCGAACCGGCCACGCCCGCGCGGGAGATGGTGCCCCGGTAGACCCACGCCTTGGCGCCCGCGACGACGGCCAGGTCCTTCTTGCCGTCCCCGTTGAAGTCGCCGACCGCGAGGTCCGTGCCCATCCGTGCCCACGAGGTCTGCGACCGCGCCGGGATGCTGGTCCCGCCGGACAGGCCCGCCCTGCTGCCCCAGAGGATGGTGACCGAGCCCTGGCTCATCCGGCCCGCCACGCTCTCGCCGGTGGCGGATACGGCCAGGTCGCCGTACCCGTCGGCGTTGAAGTCGGCGGCGGCCCGGACGTTCCCGAAGTTGTCGTCGACCTCGTCGGAGTCGGGCACACCGGGGCTGTTCTGGCCGATGTACTGGACCTTGGTGCCCGGTCCGTTCGCCGTGCCGAAGGTGACCTTGACGGCGCCGCCCCGGTGCTCGTGCCGGGCGCCGTAGGAGAACTCGGCGTAGTCGCGGTGGCCGTCGCCGTTGAAGTCGTCGGCGTACTTGGCGGGGGCCGCGGTGGCGGGCGTGGTGAGGGCCAGTGGTGCCAGGCCGGTGGCGAGCAGGGTGGCGGCCAGGGCCGCCGTGGTGATGCGTTCGCGTCGCATGGTGGTCTCCCCGATACAGGTGTACCCGGACAAGTGCCCGTCCGCGTACGCGTGTTGGCACGGTGGGCGGTTCCCGTGAGTACGTGGGAGACGGTCGGTGACGGCCGAAGGTTGTACGCGGGAACTCCTACAGGACCCCTGCAGGAACCTCTACAGGAACTCCGAGCTCGAGAACGTCACCGACGGCTTCGCCGCCACCAGGCCGTTCTTCGTGCCGGGGTAGACCGCCACCTCGTCCCACGTCTCCCCCCGATACGTCCGCACCGCCAGGTCCGCCCGGCCGTCACCGTCGAAGTCGCCGACCGTGAGGACGCGGGTCGTGCCCCGGGTCGGTGGGGCGACGGTGACCATGCCCTTCGTCGAGAGGCCGGCCGCGGCTGTCGGGGCCCGGAAGATCCTCAACCGGGAGCCGCTGGAGACGAGTTCGTCGCGGCCGTCGCCGTCGAAGTCGCCGGTGTCGAGCATCGAGCCGGGGGTGGCGAGGGTGCCGGAGGCCGCGTCGGGGAGGTCGTAGCGCAGGGACGTTTCACCCATCGCGCCCACCGCCGCGTCCAGGTTCCTGCCCTTGCCGAAGCGGCCGAGGGCTACGTCGATGCCCTCGGGCAGTACGGCCCCGGTGCGTGTCGGGCCGTTCGGGCCGCCGAGGACGACCGCCGACTTCGCGGTGCCGTCCGCCGTACGGACGATGAGGTCGTCGTATCCGTCGCGGTTCACGTCGGCCGCCGGGCCCGTGGGGACGTTGCCGGGGGCGATGATCGGCGGGCCGGCCTTGCGCGGGGTGCCCTTGCGGGTGAACGGGCCGCGCAGATAGCTGAGTTGGCCCTCCGAGGCGTGGACGACCAGGTCCTTGGCGCCGTCGCCGTCGAAGTCGCCGCACACCGGCTGGTCGGGCCAGTCGTTGCCGGCGCGGGCCTGGCCGGGGATCGTGAGGGTGACCGCGCGGCCGGTGAGGCCGTTCGGGGAGCCGAAGAGGAGCTGGAGGGGGACCGGGGGCCGGCCCTGGCCGTCGTAGGGCGGGTCCGTCGACACGATCAGGTCGGTGAAGCCGTCGCCGTCGAGGTCGCAGGTCTCCTCCGCGTCGAAGACCGCCGGCAACTGACCCTTCGTACGGGCTGCTTGGCGGGACGGGCTGAGCAACTGGCGGGCGCCCGGGACGAGTCCGCCCGGGGAGCCGTAGACGATGCCGATGCCGGCGTCGTCGGTGTGGAGCTGGTCCTTGACCAGGTCGTTGAGCACGAGGTCTCGGTGGCCGTCGCCGTTGAAGTCGTCGGGGACCTTGCTGCCGTCGCCCTGCGGGATCGGGCGTTGGGCGGGGGCCTTGGCGGCGCGGATCGGGGTCCGGTCGGGGGTCGCGCCCTCGTCGCCGGAGAGGGGGCCGCAGGCGGTGAGGGCCACGAGGGCGCCGATGGCCGCGAGGGCGCTGGTGGCCGTCGTACGCCGACCGCCTCTTCGCACCCGCGCCCGCGCCTGCGTTCGTGCCCGCACCTGCGCCCGCATCCGCACCCTGCACCTCGTCCGGACCATTGACCCCATTGGCAACTACCCAGTAATGATGCACGTGTTCGAGACAAGGCGACAGCCCCGTGCCCGTACGGGGCAGAGGGCTGTCGACAGTGGTCGTACCGCCGGTTACTTCACCGGCTGCGGCTCCGGTGCGTTCTCGGACTCCGGCTCGTCCGCCGGGGGCTCGTCGTCGGGGACCGGGGTCTTCACGGACGTCAGGAGCAGCTGGGCGACGTCCACGACCGTGACGGACTCCTTCGCCTTGCCCTCGTTCTTCTTGCCGTTGACCGAGTCGGTCAGCATGACGAGGCAGAACGGGCAGGCGGTGGAGACGATGTCGGGGTTGAGGGACAGGGCCTCGTCGACTCGTTCGTTGTTGATGCGCTTGCCGATCCGCTCCTCCATCCACATCCGCGCGCCACCCGCGCCGCAGCAGAAGCCGCGTTCCTTGTGGCGGTGCATCTCCTGCTGGCGCAGGCCCGGGACGGCCGACATGATCTCGCGCGGGGGCGTGTAGATCTTGTTGTGGCGGCCCAGGTAGCAGGGGTCGTGGTAGGTGATGAGGCCCTCGACGGGGGTGACCGGGAGCAGCTTGCCCTCGTCGATGAGGTGCTGGAGCAGCTGGGTGTGGTGGATCGTCTCGTAGTCGCCGCCGAGCTGCGGGTACTCGTTGCCGATCGTGTTCAGGCAGTGCGGGCAGGTCGCGACGATCTTCTTCGCCGACCTGGGCTTCTTCGACTCCTCGGTGACCTTGCCGTCGTCGTCCATCTCCTCGCCGAACGCCATGTTCAGCGCCATGACGTTCTCCATGCCGAGTTCCTGGAACAGCGGCTCGTTGCCCAGCCGTCGTGCCGAGTCACCCGTGCACTTCTCGTCGCCGCCCATGATCGCGAACTTGACGCCGGCGATGTGGAGGAGTTCGGCGAACGCCTTGGTGGTTTTCTTCGCGCGGTCCTCGAGGGAGCCGGCGCAGCCGACCCAGTACAGGTACTCGACCTCGGTGAGGTCCTCGATGTCCTTGCCGACGACCGGGACCTCGAAGTCGAGCTCCTTGAGCCATTCCAGGCGCTGCTTCTTCGCCAGGCCCCAGGGGTTGCCCTTCTTCTCCAGGTTTTTGAGCATCGTGCCCGCCTCGGAGGGGAACGCGCTCTCGATCATCACCTGGTAGCGGCGCATGTCGACGATGTGGTCGACGTGCTCGATGTCGACCGGGCACTGCTCGACGCAGGCGCCGCAGGTGGTGCAGGACCACAGGACGTCCGGGTCGATGACGCCGTTCTCCTCGGCGGTGCCGATCAGCGGGCGCTCGGCCTCCGCCAGCGCGGCCGCCGGTACGTCCTTCAGCTGCTCCTCGCTGCCCTTCTCCTCGCCCTCCGCGGTCTTGCCGCCACCCGCGAGCAGGTAGGGGGCCTTGGCGTGGGCGTGGTCGCGCAGCGACATGATCAGGAGCTTGGGGGAGAGCGGCTTGCCGGTGTTCCAGGCCGGGCACTGCGACTGGCAGCGACCGCACTCCGTACAGGTGGAGAAGTCGAGCAGGCCCTTCCAGCTGAACTGTTCGACCTGCGATACGCCGAAGACGTCGTCGTCACCGGGGTCGGTGAAGTCGATGGCCTTGCCGCCGGAGGTCATGGGCTGGAGCGCGCCGAGGGCGGTGCCGCCGGTCGCCTCGCGCTTGAACCAGATGTTCGGGAAGGCGAGGAAGCGGTGCCAGGCGACGCCCATGTTGGTGTTGAGCGAGACGACGATCATCCAGACGAACGACGTCCCGATCTTGATCATCGCCGTGAGGTAGATCAGGTTCTGCAGGGTGCCGAGCGACAGGCCCTTGAAGACGAGGACCAGCGGGTACGAGGCGAAGTACCCGGCCTCGTAGGAGTCCACGTGGTGGATCGCGCCCTCGAGGCCGCGCAGGGTGTAGATCGCGAGGCCGATGGTGAGGATGACGTACTCGACGAAGTACGCCTGGCCCGCCTTGGAGCCCGCGAAGCGGGACTTGCGCCCGGGGCGCGAGGGCAGGTTCAGCAGGCGGATCGCGATGAGGACGGCGATGCCGAGGATCGTCATCACACCGATGAACTCGATGTACAGCTCGAACGGCAGGAAGCCGCCGATGACCGGCAGCGTCCAGTCGGCCGAGAAGAGCTGGCCGAAGGCCTGCGCGAGGGTCGGCGGCAGCGTCAGGAAGCCGATCGCCACGAACCAGTGGGCGAAGCCGACGATGCCCCACCGGTTCATCCGGGTGTGGCCGAGGAACTCCTTCACCAGCGTCACGCTGCGCTGGTACGGGTTGTCCGTCCGCAGACCGGCCGGGACCGGCTGGCCGAGTTTGAAGTACCGGACGAACTGACCGATGGCGCGTGCGAGCAGCGCGACGCCGATCACGGTCAGGACGAGCGACACGATGATCGCGGCGAGTTGCATGGAGGGGCTCCTCAGGCCTGCGCGTAATGACTCGTAATGGCTGCGTAGTGACTCATGAAGCAGTTACTACTAAGCGGTAACTTAGGCAGTCTGCCAGAGACTACTCATATCTTGAACCGCACTGTAGTCAGCGGCGAAGTGATCTGGATCGCTCAGGCTTACCTGAGTCGTCGATCGAAACTCATCGGGACAGATGATGTTCTGTCGTGTTATTCGTACGGAATTGTTACATTTGCGCCTACCGTGAATCCGTGCTCTACGGGATTCTCGCCGCCACCGCCGCCCTGCTCCTCGCCGCCGTCCTCACCGCCCTCCTGCGGACCCTCGCCCTGCGGCTGGGGGTGCTCGACCGGCGCCGGGCGCGGCCCCTGCCCCTGCTCGGCGGACTCGCTGTCGCGCTCGCCACGGGCCTGGTCGCGGGCGCGGGGGAGTGGACCGGGTACGCCCCACTGGGGGACGGGGTCGGCGAGTTGCTGGTCGCCGGCGCGGGTGTCGGCGCACTGGGGCTGGTGGCCGACGTACGGCGGGTCAAGGCGCGCTTCCTCGTCGTCGGTACGGGCATCGCCGCCGCCTTTGTCGTGCCGTACCGGGAGCTGGGGCTCGGGGTCGGGCTGCTCGCGCTGCTCTGGATCGTGTTCGTGGCCCTCGCCTTCCGGGCCCTCGACCACGCCGACGGGCTGCTCGGGACGGTCGGGGTGCTCACCGCCTTCGGGGTGGGCGCGTGTGCCGCCGTCGAGGTGCTCGACGGGCTCGCCGTGCTGCTCAGTGTGCTGGCCGCCGCGCTCACCGGGTTCCTGATGCACAACTGGCATCCCGCGCGGATCGCCCTCGGCGCCTGCGGGTCGCTGTTCACGGGGTTCGTGCTGGCCTCGGCGGCGGTGATCGTGCGGACCGGGCACGAACTGGCGCCCAGCGCGGGGGTGTTGTTCGCGCTCACCGCCGTCGCGGGCGCCGATGTGGTGCTGGTGGTGGTGTCGCGGCGGCTGGCCGGACGGCCCCTGTCCCGGGGCGGGCCCGACCATCTCGCGCACCGGCTGCGGCGGCTCGGGCTCACTCCGCGCGGGGCGGCCCTGCTGCTCGGCGCGGGCGCCTTCGGGGCGGTGCTGGTGGGTGTGCTCGCGCACGGCGGGTGGGCCGGGGAGTGGGGGCTGTGGTGGGTGGTGGGGGTGGCCGGGGCGGTCGTCCTGGGGCTGCTGAGGGTTCCCGTGTACGAGGTTCGGCGGGGTCCGGCGGTGCAATCCGCGCAGGTCAGAGCAGCATTGCGTGTAAGGAACGGATAAGAGTTGAGTGGGGTCGACTCAGTTCTGTTGACCGGGCGACGGGAGTGATGCACACTTGAGCCTGTTCCACTCAAGTCAGACTGCAGGTCGGACTCCGGACTTCAGGCTCCACGTCAGGGTCCGACTCGGTCATGCAACTCGGTCATTCCCTTGGAGGAATCGAAATGGCACGTGCGGTCGGCATCGACCTGGGCACGACTAACTCCGTCGTCAGCGTTCTGGAGGGCGGCGAGCCCACCGTCATCACCAACGCCGAGGGTGCCAGGACCACGCCGTCCGTCGTCGCCTTCGCGAAGAACGGTGAGGTGCTGGTCGGCGAGGTCGCCAAGCGCCAGGCGGTCACCAACGTCGACAGGACCATCCGGTCGGTCAAGCGCCACATGGGCACCGACTGGAAGATCGAGCTCGACGGGAAGAACTTCAACCCGCAGCAGATGAGCGCGTTCATCCTGCAGAAGCTCAAGCGCGACGCCGAGGCCTACCTGGGCGAGAAGGTCACGGACGCGGTCATCACCGTCCCGGCCTACTTCAACGACTCCGAGCGTCAGGCGACGAAGGAGGCCGGCGAGATCGCGGGCCTGAACGTCCTGCGCATCGTGAACGAGCCGACGGCCGCCGCCCTCGCGTACGGCCTCGACAAGGACGACCAGACGATCCTCGTCTTCGACCTCGGTGGCGGCACCTTCGACGTGTCCCTCCTGGAGATCGGTGACGGCGTCGTCGAGGTGAAGGCCACCAACGGTGACAACCACCTCGGTGGTGACGACTGGGACCAGCGCGTCATGGACTACCTGGTGCAGCAGTTCCGCACCGGCCACGGCGTGGACCTCGGCAAGGACAAGATGGCCCTCCAGCGCCTGCGCGAGGCCGCCGAGAAGGCCAAGATCGAGCTGTCCTCGTCCACCGAGACCACGATCAACCTGCCCTACATCACGGCTTCCGCCGAGGGCCCGCTGCACCTGGACGAGAAGCTCACCCGCGCCCAGTTCCAGCAGCTGACGGCCGACCTGCTGGAGCGCTGCAAGACGCCGTTCCACAACGTCATCAAGGACGCGGGCATCGCCCTGTCCGAGATCGACCACGTCGTTCTCGTCGGTGGCTCGACCCGTATGCCCGCCGTCGCCGAGCTCGTCAAGGAGCTGACCGGTGGCCGCGACGCCAACAAGGGCGTCAACCCGGACGAGGTCGTCGCCATCGGCGCCGCGCTCCAGGCCGGTGTCCTCAAGGGCGAGGTCAAGGACGTACTCCTCCTCGACGTCACCCCGCTGTCCCTCGGCATCGAGACCAAGGGAGGGATCATGACGAAGCTCATCGAGCGCAACACCACGATCCCGACCAAGCGTTCCGAGATCTTCACGACGGCCGAGGACAACCAGCCGTCCGTCCAGATCCAGGTCTACCAGGGCGAGCGCGAGATCGCGGCGTACAACAAGAAGCTCGGGATGTTCGAGCTGACGGGCCTGCCGCCGGCCCCGCGCGGTGTCCCGCAGATCGAGGTCGCCTTCGACATCGACGCCAACGGCATCATGCACGTCACCGCCAAGGACCTCGGCACCGGCAAGGAACAGAAGATGACCGTCACCGGCGGCTCCTCGCTGCCGAAGGACGAGGTCGACCGGATGCGCCAGGAGGCCGAGCAGTACGCGGACGAGGACCACCGTCGCCGCGAGGCCGCCGAGACCCGCAACCAGGGCGAGCAGCTCGTCTACCAGACGGAGAAGTTCCTCAAGGACAACGAGGACAAGGTCCCCGGCGACATCAAGACCGAGGTCGAGGCCTCGATCGAGGAGCTGAAGACCGCGCTCAAGGGCGAGGACATCGCCGAGATCCGCACGTCCACGGAGAAGGTCGCCGCCGTCTCGCAGAAGCTGGGCCAGGCCATGTACGCCGACGCCCAGTCCGCGCAGGCCGCCGGTGGCGACGCGCCCGGCGCCGAGGCCCCCAAGGCCGACGACGACGTGGTGGACGCCGAGATCGTCGACGACGAGCGCAAGGACGGTGCCGCGTGACGGAGGAGACTCCGGGCTTCGACGAGAAGCCCGACGTCCCTTCCGGCGCCACGTCCGACGACGCCGAGCCGAAGGCCGCCCCCTCTTCGGAGGGGGCGGCCCCGGCCGGGGACGCAGCAGCAGCACAGGTCGCCGGTCTGACGGCACAGCTGGACCAGGTGCGTACGGCGCTCGGTGAGCGCACCGCGGACCTCCAGCGGCTCCAGGCCGAGTATCAGAACTACCGCCGCCGGGTCGAGCGGGACCGGATCACGGTCAAGGAGATCGCCGTCGCGAGCCTCCTGACCGAACTCCTGCCCGTGCTCGACGACATCGGCCGCGCGCGGGACCACGGCGAACTGGTGGGCGGGTTCAAGTCCGTCGCCGAGTCGCTGGAGTCCGTCGCCGCGAAGATGGGCCTGCAGCAGTTCGGCAAGGAGGGCGAGCCCTTCGACCCGACGATCCACGAGGCCCTGATGCACTCGTACGCGCCGGACGTCACGGAGACGACCTGTGTGGCGATCCTGCAGCCGGGTTACAAGTTCGGTGAGCGCAACCTGCGTCCCGCGCGGGTCGCGGTGGCCGAACCCCAGCCCGGGGCGACGCCGGCCGACAAGGACTCGACGTCGGGCGACGCGGCGGACGGCAAGGAGAGCGGTGGCCCGGAAGAGGGCTGACGTGCATGACGGCGGTGGGAAGGAGGGACGTCGAGGATGAGCACCAAGGACTTCATCGAGAAGGACTTCTACAAGGTTCTCGGCGTCCCCAAGGACGCCACCGAGGCCGAGATCAAGAAGGCGTACCGGAAACTCGCCCGCGAGTTCCACCCGGACGCCAACAAGGGCAACGCCAAGGCCGAGGAGCGCTTCAAGGAGATCTCCGAGGCGAACGACGTCCTCGGTGATCCCAAGAAGCGCAAGGAGTACGACGAGGCCCGCGCCCTCTTCGGCAACGGTGGCTTCCGCCCCGGGCCGGGCGCGGGCGGCGGCTCCTTCAACTTCGACCTGGGCGACCTCTTCGGCGGCGGCGCCCAGGGCGGGGCCGGGTCCGGCTCCGGCGCGGGCGGCTTCGGCGGCGGCATCGGAGACGTGTTCGGCGGCCTGTTCAACAGGGGCGGCGGCACCACCCGTACGCAGCCCCGGCGCGGCCAGGACATCGACACCGAGGTCACGCTGAGCTTCACGGAGGCGGTGGACGGCGCGACGGTCCCGTTGCGCATGACGTCCCAGTCCCCGTGCAAGGCCTGCTCGGGGACCGGCGACAAGAACGGCACACCGCGCGTGTGCCCGACGTGCGTGGGCACCGGTCAGGTGGCGCGCGGTTCGGGCGGCGGCTTCTCGCTCACCGACCCGTGCCCGGACTGCAAGGGCCGGGGCCTGATCGCCGAGCACGCCTGCCTGGTGTGCAGCGGCTCGGGACGCGCCAAGTCCTCCCGGACGATGCAGGTGCGCATACCGGCCGGGGTCGCGGACAACCAGCGCATCCGGCTCCGCGGCAAGGGCGCGCCGGGCGAGCGGGGCGGTCCGGCCGGTGACCTGTACGTCACGGTCCACGTCGACAGCCACCCGGTCTTCGGCCGCAAGGAAGACAACCTGACGGTGACGGTGCCGGTGACGTTCGTCGAGGCGGCACTCGGCGGCGAGGTCAGGGTCCCCACCCTGGGCGGCCCGCCGGTCACCCTGAAACTGCCCCCGGGCACGCCCAACGGGCGCACGATGCGCGCGCGGGGCAAGGGCGCGGTCCGCAAGGACGGCACCCGGGGCGACCTGCTGGTCACCGTCGAGGTGAGTGTCCCGACGGAGCTGGCGGGGAAGGCTCGTGACGCACTGGAGGCGTATCGCGAGGCGACCGCGGACGAGGATCCGCGGGCGGAGCTGTTCGAGGCGGCGAAGGGAGCCTGACCGAGATGGACGGTCGTCGACGCAATCCGTATGAACTGACCCACGAGACCCCGGTCTACGTCATCTCGGTGGCGGCCCAGCTCTCGGGCCTGCACCCCCAGACCCTGCGCCAGTACGACCGCCTGGGCCTGGTCTCCCCCGACCGCACCGCCGGCCGGGGCCGCCGCTACTCGGCCCGCGACATCGAACTGCTCCGCACGGTGCAGGCGCTGTCGCAGGACGAGGGCATCAACCTGGCCGGCATCAAGCGGATCATCGAACTGGAGAACCAGGTCGCCGCGTTGCAGCAGCGGGTGGCGGAGATGGAGTCGGCGCTTGACGGCGCCGCGGCGGCGATGCAGCAGCGGGAGGCGGCGGTGCACGCGTCGTATCGGCGGGATCTGGTGCCTTATCAGGAAGTTCAGCAGACGAGTGCGTTGGTGGTTTGGCGGCCGAAGAAGGCCAAGGACTAGCCACGTGGGTGTGTGAAGGGGCCCGGAGGTTCGACCGAACCTCCGGGCCCCTTCGCATCCCGTCAGGAAACCGGTCAGGAAACCGGCGGTACGACCACGCTCACCAGGACCGGCAGCGAGGTGGTGCCGTTTTCGCGGACGCCGACGACCTGATACCAGAGGGACGTTCCCCTGGGGACGTTCCTGTCGGTCATCGGGTCGGAGTCGGGCAGCGCCTCGAACGTGCTGGTCACCGGGTTCCAGCGGGCCGCATGAAGGCTCGCGTACTCCTCTGTGCCCGCGGGCGACCAGCCGTTCACCTGCACGTCGCCGACCGACGAGTACGACGCCCCGGCGGCGTGGGTGGCCCCGGCCGGGGTTTCCACCGTGGGCCGCAGGTCGTGCTCGGTGAGGTGGACCGTGGTGCCCGCACCGAGGTTGCCGGCGAAGTCGGCGGGCCGGACGACGTAGCAGAGGTTCTCGCCGTCCGCGACGTTCACGTCCCGGTACGAGGTCTCGGTCAGTTCCGTGTGCCCGATCTGCTCGGTGTCCGTGCAGACGCCGTCGACGGTGGTGCCCCGCCACACCGTGTACTGATCGAGGTCGGCGTCCGCCACCTGCGACCAGGTCAGGGTCGTGCCCCAGTCCGCGACGGTGGGTTTCAGGGACGCCGGAGCAGCGGGAGCCTGCTTGTCGGAGCCGGTGGTGGCCGCGACCTCGCCGCTGCGCAGGCCCTCCTTGTCGTTGCTGTCATAGCCGCTCACGGCGTAGCGGTATGCGGTGCCGGTGCCCGCTGACGAGTCGGTGCACAGGTACTGGCGGCTGCCGTCGGCGAGGGTGCGCCAGGTCCAGTGGCAGCGCTCGGTCACCTCGACCCAGTCGGTGCTCGTGCCCTTCGCGCGGTAGATCCGGAAGCCCATGTAGCCTCCGCCGGTCTTCGCGTCCGTGGTCCAGGTCACGGTGACCGCGTTGGGGTGGGGAAAGGCCTGCTTGATGATGGGGGCGGCCACCAGGCGGCGGGCGGCCTTGGACGCGGTGGAGGCGGTGACCCGGCCGCTCGCGTCGATCGCGGAGACGTTGTACTGGTTCGCGGTGGAGCGGGTCACGCGGGTGTCGGTCATCGACGTACCCGCGATCGTCCAGCTGGCGTTGCCGTCGATGGAAGAGGCGCGCATCACCCGGTAGTTGACGGCTCCGGGCACCGCGTCCCACTTCAGGGCGATCCCGGTGTCGGTGCCGGTGGCGGTGAGGCCGGTCGGCGTGGTGACGGCGATGCTGGTCACCTTGGCGACGGCGGTCTCGGCCGAGTAGTTCAAGGCCTTGTCGTAGGCCCGGACCAGATACTCGTACTGTCCCCCGGTGGCGGGCGGGGTGTCGGTGTACGAGGTGGTGGTCGCAGCGACGTCGCGCAGGACCTGCCAGCCGGTGGTGCCGGCGACGCGCCGGTACACCCGGTATCCGGCCAGGTCCAGCTCGGCGTTCTTCCGCCAGCTGAGCCTGGCCTGCTGGGTGACGCCGGTGTAGGTGGCGGTGAGGCCGGCCGGGGCGAGCGGCTTGACCTTGTCGACGGTCGCCGAAGTGCGGGGCGCGTAGCCGAAGTTGACGTTGGCGTTGCCGTTCCAGTGGGCGTAGTCGACGCGGAGGGTGTGCTTCCCGGAGGGGACCGTGACGTTGACGGTCTTCTTCACCGTCGACGACACGTTCTTCCACAGGTCGATCTTGCGCACGCCGTCGACGTAGACGCGGATGCCGTCCTGGGCGGCGCCGGTGAGGGCGAAGGGGCCACCGGAGCCGAAGTCCCGTGTCACGGTCCAGCGGACGCCGAACATGTCCTTGGGGAGGCCGGTGGCGGGGGCGTTGGCGCCCCAGTTCTCGGCGATGGAGGTGTCGCAGTCGGTCTTCTTCGGTGTGCCGGAGAAGGTGGTGTTCGCGAAGAACTGCCGCGTATAGACGGGGGAGTTGCAGGTGACCGTGGCAGCGGAGGCGGCCGGAACTGCGGTGCAGAGCAGCGCACCGGCGGTGGAGAGCACGACAGCGGTCGCGGTGGTGGCCGTGGCTGTCGTGCGTCTGGCTCGGTTCATGCGGTCCTTCGGTCCTGATCGTCGACGGCGGGGGAGCCGTTGATGATCAGGACTCCTGGGGGTGGGGGTTGGTTGTACGGGTGGGGCGTGAGGTTTCAGGGGGGCGAGGATGGTTGGTATGACGGATCGGGATCGGTTGGGTCGGACGGCGGTGCACTATGCGGCTGCCGACGGGGACGCGGATGGTCTGAGGGTGCTCTTGGCCGGAGGCGCGGACCCAGAGGCAGCTGACGACGCGGGGTGGACGCCGCTGCACTTCGCGGCCCAGGCCCAGGCCCCATCGGCCGTCGAGGTTCTCCTGGCAGCGGGCGCGGCGGCCGATGCAGCGGACCGGCACGGTGATACCCCGCTGTGGAGGGCGGTGTTCTGCGCGCAGGGCAACGGTGCCACGATCCGGCTGCTGCTGGAGTCCGGTGCCGATCCTGACCGGGACAACGGCCATGGCGTGAGTCCCCGGGTGTTGGCGGGACGGATCGCCAACTCTGACGTGGCTGCCCACCTTCGGACCGGGGACGGGGCTCCCTCCTAGGGAACGCAAAAGGGGCCGGGAGGTGACTCCCGGCCCCTCTGCCTTGACGGACGTGACCGCCGCCGGCATGCCGATCGGTCAGCGGAGAACCAGGACCTCCGCCGAGGACGCCTGCTCGCTCTCGCGACCGTAGAAGTCCACGGCTCGCACCGTGACGACGTAGACGCCGGTGTACTGCGGCCGGAACTCGATCCTGCCCGTCGTCGTCAGCTGCGGGCCGCTGGGGGAGCCGTACCCGTCGAAGTCCCAGGAGTACCCCTTCAGTATCCGGCCTTCGGCACCCGCTCCTGGCTTGATGTCGACGATGATCGGGGAGCGAGTCCCGCCCTCGGACACCACGGTCAGCTTCGGTGCCGCCGGGCCGGTCGCGGTGGCCGGGGTGAGGCGGTTGACGCTGATCTGCGCCGAGGGCACGGACTCGACGCCCGCGCTGTCGACGGCGACGACGTAGTAGTACGCGGTCCCCTTGGGGGCCGAGGTGTCGTCGTACGACGAGGCTGTCGGGCCGTCGACACTGCCCACGAGGGCCCCGGCTCCGTTGGCGGAGGTGCGGCGGTAGACACGGAACCCGGTTACGGTGCCGTCCTCCGACGGCACCCATGAGACATGGGTGGAGGCGTCGGCGGGCGTGCCCTCCAGGGCGGTCGGAGCGGGCGTCGTCGACGCCGTGGGGCGCGTCACCATCACGGGCGCGGAGGCCGGGGAGATGTTCCCGGCGCCGTCGACAGCTTGGACCTTGTACGTGTAGGGCGTCTCCGCGTCCGCGAACTGGTCCGTCCAGGACGTCCCGAACACGGGCTGGGGCCCGTCCGGGTCGCTCTGCCCCACCGGGGCGGCCCACAGATCGTAGTGGTGCACATCCTTCGCAGGGGCCTTCCACGTAAGTGAGTTGCCTGCCGTGGTGCCCTGACCCGACAGTCCGGTGACCTGCCCCGGCGCTGTCTTGTCGACCGTGGTGGCGGTCACGTCGGCGCTGCCCGTGGACTGGTTGCCGGCCTTGTCATGGGCGCGGATCTCGTAGGCGTACGTCTCGCCGGTCTTGGGGAGTGTCGAGTCCGTGTACGTGGTGGCGGTGGTTGTCGCGAGAGGGGTACTGCCGAACGACGTGCCGTTCAGGCGGCGGTAGATCCTGTACCCCGCGAGGTCCATCTCCTTGTTCTTCGGCCAGGTGAGCTTCGCCTTGCCCGTCGCCTTGTCGTACGTGACGGTGGGGGCCGTCGGGGCGAGCGGCTTGACCCTGTCGACGCTGGCCGAAGTGCGGGGCGCGTAGGCGAAGTTGACGTTCGCGTTGCCGGTGACGTTGGCGAAGTCGACGCGCAGGGTGTGCTTCCCGGAGGGGACCGTGATGTTGACGGTCTTCTTCTGGGTCGCGGTGACGTCCCTCCAGAGGTTGACCTTGATCCTGCCGTCGAGGTACACGCGGATGCCGTCCTGCGCGGCGGCGGTGAGGGCGAAGGGGCCACCGGAGCCGAAGTCCCGTGTCACAGTCCAGCGGACGCCGAAGTTGTCCTTCGGGAGGCCGGTGACGGGGGCGTTGGCGCGCCAGTTCTCGGCGATGGACGTGTCGCAGTCCGTCCGCTTCGGCGTGCCGGAGAACGTGGTGTTCGCGAAGAACTGTCGCTTGTAGGCAGGGGAGTTGCAGGTGACCGTGGCTGCGGAAGCGGCCGGGGCGGTGACTGCGGTGATAAGACCGCCCGCGGTGGCGAGCGCTACCGCGGTCGCCGTCGTGGCGGTCGTGCGTCTGGTGATGTTCATGCGGTTCTGCGGCTGCTCTCTCTGAGGTGAGCGTGCGTGCGGTCAGTTGGCGGGGGCGTTGACCGCCCAGTCACCCGCCGGAAGCGACTCAGTGCCGTCCGCCGCCACGGCCTTCACCCAGTAGTAGGACGTCGTGCCGGGCTTCGAGGCGGTGTCGACGTACACGATGGCCGTCTTGCCGAGGGTCGCGATCCTCTCGTACGTCGAAGTCGTCGCGTTCCAGCGGTAGACGCGGTAACCCCCCGCCGCCTGAGGGGAGTTGGCGTCCAGGCCGGTCCAGAAGACCTGGTTGGCCCGGTTGCCCTCGGTCGGGACGGCGGTCACGTGCAGGGGTGAGCCGGGCGGGGTCGCCACGGTCGGCGTGGTGTTCAGTTCCGTGGCCACGACCGTGGGGGCGGCGCCGGTCTCCGTGTAGACCGAGTTCCAGCCGCCGTCGAGGGCGTCGACGAAGAAGCAGGCCTGTTCGCCGTTCGGGCGGGTGAGGTAGGAGTACGACGTGGTGTCGGCGTTCACGTACTTCAGGAGACCGGCGGAGCACACCTTCTGGCCGGTCGGGGCGCCCGTACTGTCCTTGCCGTCCACCAACTCGCCCGCGTAGACCGCGTATCGCGCGAGGTCCGAGGCCCGGTTCGCGTCCCAGCTCAGC
Source organism: Streptomyces sp. NPDC047042 (assembly GCF_040644035.1). Taxonomy (NCBI): domain Bacteria; kingdom Bacillati; phylum Actinomycetota; class Actinomycetes; order Kitasatosporales; family Streptomycetaceae; genus Streptomyces; species Streptomyces sp. NPDC047042. Next base: position 25,116 of record NZ_JBEYVP010000044.1, read on the forward strand.
TTGAAGCCGTACTCGGTCGGGGTCGCCTTCAGGCCGGTCACCGCGGGCGGCGCGGTGTGGTCGTCGTGCTTGCCGTCCACGGCGACGGAACGCGCGGACTCGTTGCCCGCGGCGTCGACCGCCGAGACGCGGTAGCGGTAGGCGACGCCCTCGACGACCGACGTGTCCAGGTACGACGCCTTGTTCGTCCGGGCGACCTCGAAGAGCCTGCCCTGCGCTCCGACCGCCCGGTACACCCGGTACGACGCGGCGCCCTCGACCGAACTCCAGCTGAGCCGGAGCCCGTTCAGCTCGGACTCGTTGACGATCGCAGGCGACTGGGGCGCGGCCGGAGCGGTGCGGTCGACGGTGACGACGCTCTTGTCCGCCGTACCGCCGGACTCGTTGCCCGCCTTGTCGTACGCGCGTACCTCGTAGAAGTAACTCGCGCCTGTGAGAGGGAGGTTGGTGTCCGTGTAGGAGGGGGAGGCGGTGGTCGCGAGGGGGGTGCTGCCGAAGGAGGTTCCGTTGAGGCGGCGGTAGATCCTGTACCCCGCGAGGTCCATCTCCTTGTTCTTCGCCCAGGTGAGCTTCGCCCTGCCGGTGGACTTGTTGTACGAGAGGGAAAGGGCTGTCGGGGCGAGGGGCTTGACCCTGTCTACGGCAGCTGAAGTGCGGGGCGCGTAGGCGAAGTTGACGTTGGCGTTGCCTGTCCAGTTGGCGTAGTCGACGCGCAGGGTGTGCTTGCCGGACGGGATGGTGATGTTGACCTTCTTGGTCTGCGTCGATGAGACGTTTTTCCAGAGGTCGACCTTGCGCGTGCCGTCGATGTAGACGCGGATGCCGTCCTGGGCGACGGCGGTGAGGGCGAAGGGGCCGCCGGAGCCGAAGTCGCGGGTCAGCGTCCAGCGGACGCCGAAGTTGTCCTTGGGGAGGCCGGTGGCGGGGGATCCGGCTCCCCAGTTCTCGGCGATGGAGGCGTCGCAGTCGGTCTTCTTCGGGGTGCCGGAGAAGGTGGCGTTGGAGAAGAACTGGCGTTTGTAGACGGGGGAGTTGCAGCTCGTCGCGGCGGAGGCCGGTGTGGCGGCGACCGCCGTGAGGAGGCCGCCCGCGGTGGCGAGTACGACTGCCGTCGCGGCGGACGTGGTCACGTTCGTGCGTCTGGCGAGGTTCATACGGGTGTGGGTCTGCACTTTCTCTGTCTCGTCGTTTTGTGCGCCGTCAGTTCGCGGGGGCGGTGACCGTCCAGTCGCCGGCGGGCAGGGACTCGGTGCCGTCCGCTGCCACTGCCGTCACCCAGTAGTAGGACGCGGTGCCGGGCTTGGCGCTTGTGTCGAAGTACTGGTGAATGTCGCTTTCCCAGTCGATGATCTTTTCGTACGTGGTAGTGGCCGGGTTCCAGCGGTAGATGCGGTAACCAGCCGCGTCCAGCGGGGAACCTTGGGGGAGGCCGCCCCACGTCAGCTCGATCCCCTCGCTGCCCACCTCGTCCCACACGGCGAGGGACAGCGGCGAGCCCTCAGGCGTCGGCACACTCGGTGTCGTGTCGAGTTCGGTGGCGATCACGATGTTGGGGGAACGGGTCCACTCGTAGTGGGAGTTCCACTTGGTGTCGAGGGCGTCGACGAAGAGACACCGCTCCTCGCCGTCAGGGCCGGTGGCGTACGCGTACGAGGTCGTGTTGGGGCTCAGCCACTCCACCTGGTGGACATCCACGCAGAACTGCTGGCCCTCCTCGCGCAGGAGGTCGCCGGCGTAGACGACGTACCGGTAGAGGTCACGGGCCGGGTTCGCGTCCCAGTGGAGCTTGAAGCCGTACTCGGTCGGGGTCGCCTTCAGGCCGGTGACGGCGGGCGGCGGGGTGAGGTCCTCGCGCGTGCCCTCTCCGACCAGGGAACGGGGAGACTCATTGCCCGCCGAGTCGAGGCTCGTCACGCTGTAGAAGTAGGGGACGCGCTCGGTGGCGGAGGTGTCCAGGTAGCTGAGCTGGTTGGTGCTGCCCACCCGGGTGTACCTCCCACCCCAGCTCGTCGACCGGTAGACGCGGTAGGACGCTGCTCCGGTGACCCCCCTCCAGCCGAGCCGCAGGCCCTTGTCTTCGGAGGTGACGGTCGGCCTGGCGGGCGCGGCCAAGGGGGTCTTGTCGACGGTCGTGACGGTCAGGTCGGCGGTGCCGGCGGACTGGTTGCCTGCCTTGTCGTGGGCGCGGATCTCGTAGGCGTACGTCTGCCCGGTCTTCGGGACGGTCGAGTCCGTGTAGGTGGTGGCGGTGGTCGTCGCGAGGGGGGCGCTGCCGAAGGACGTGCCGTTCAGGCGGCGGTAGATGCGGTACCCCGCGAGGTCCATCTCCTTGTTCTTCGCCCAGGTGAGCTTGGCCTTGCCGGTCGTCTTGTCGTACGTGACGGTGGGCGCTGTCGGGGCGAGCGGCTTGACCCTGTCCACGGTCGCCGAAGTGCGGGGCGCGTAGGCGAAGTTGACGTTCGCGTTGCCGTTCCAGTGGGCGTAGTCGACGCGCAGGGTGTGCTTCCCGGAGGGGACCGTGACGTTGACGGTCTTCTTCACCGTCGACGACACGTTCTTCCAGAGGTCGACCTTGCGCGTGCCGTCGACGTACACGCGGATGCCGTCCTGGGCGACGGCGGTGAGGGCGAAGGGGCCGCCGGAGCCGAAGTCGCGGGTCAGCGTCCAGCGGACGCCGAATTTGTCCTTCGGGAGGCCGGGGGCGGGGGATCCGGCTCCCCAGTTCTCGGCGATGGAGGCGTCGCAGTCCGTGCGCTTCGGGGTGCCGGAGAAGGTGGCGTTGGAGAAGAACTGGCGTTTGTAGACGGGGGAGTTGCAGCTCGTCGCGGCGGAGGCCGGTGCGGCGGCGACCGCGGTGAGGAGGCCGCCTGCCGTGGCGAGTACGACGGCCGTCGCGGCGGACGTGGTCACGTTCGTGCGTCTGGCGAGGTTCATACGGGTGTAGGTCTGCTCTTTCTCTGGCTTGTGGTCCCGTACGCCGTCACGTCGCGGGGGTGTTGACCGCCCAGGCGCCCGCCGGCACGGACTCGGTGCCGTCCGCGGCCAGGGTGGTCACCCAGTAGAAGGACGTCGTGTCGCGCGGGGCGTCGGTGTCGTAGTAGTCGTTGGCGTCGGCGCCGAGGTCGGCGATCTTCTCGTACGCCTTGGTGGCGGGGTTCCAGCGGTGGACGCGGTAGCCGGTCGTCTCCTGGGCGGTGGAACTCCACGTCCAGTTGAGGAGGTTCCCCTCGGTGGCGCCCTCGGAGTTCGTCGTCGTCAGCTCCAGCGGGGAGCCCTCGGGTGTGGCCACGCTCGGCCGCATGTCCAGCTCGTCGGCCATGACGGTCTTGCCCTCGCCCGTCCACTTGAAGGAGGAGTTGCCGAAGTCGTCGACGGCGTCGACGAGGAAGCAGCCCTGCTCGCCGTCCAGGAGGGCGGAGTACTTGTACGAGTCCGAGACCGCGGTGTACGTGAGCGAGGTTCGGTCGGCCGGCAGGTACTCCCTGGCCACGCTCAGCAGGCAGTCCTCCACACCGTCCTCGTCGTAGTCGCCCAACGTGCCCCGGTAGAGCCGGTAATACGCGAGGTCCTGGGCCGGATTCGCGTCCCAGTCCACCTCGAAGCCGTACTCGGTCGGCGTCACGGTCAGGCCGGTGACGGCGGGCGGCGGGACGTCGTCCAAGAGGCGGCCCGTCACGGCCTTGGACCGCGCGGACTCGTTGCCCGCCGCGTCGACGGCCGTGAGCAGGTAGTAGTACCCCTTGTTCTCAGCGGCCGAGGTGTCCCGGTATGCGAGCCCGCTCGTGCTGCCGATCATCGTGTACGCGCCGGGCACGTACTTGACCCCGTCGTACACCTCGGGTGCCCGGTACACCCGGTAGGACACCGCGCCTCCGACCGTGCTCCAGCCGATGCGCATGCCCTCCGACGACGTCGAACCGACGAGCGCCACATCCTGGGGCACGCCCGGGGCGACACGGTCCACGGTCGTGACCGTCAGGTCCGCCGTCCCGGCCGACTCGTTGCCCGCCTTGTCGTACGCGCGGACCGAGTAGGCGAACTTCTCCCCGGTCACGGGGAGCGTGCTGTCCGTGTACGTGGTGGCGGTGGCGGTGGTCGTCGCGAGGGGGGTGCTGGAGAAGGGCGTGCCGTTCAGGCGGCGGTAGATCCTGTACCCCGCGAGGTCCATCTCCTTGTTCTTCGCCCAGGTGAGTTTCGCCTTGCCGGTCGTCTTGTCGTACGTGACCGTGGGGGCGGTGGGGGCGAGCGGCTTGACCTTGTCCACGGTCGCCGAAGTGCGGGGTGCGTACGCGAAGTTGACGTTCGCGTTGCCCGTCCAGTTGGCGTAGTCGACGCGCAGGGTGTGCCTGCCGGACGGGATCGTGAGGTTGACCGTCTTCCGTACCGTCGTCGTGACGTTCTTCCACAGGTCGATCTTGCGCCGGCCGTCGACGTAGACGCGGATGCCGTCCTGGGCGGCGGCGGTGAGGGCGAAGGGGCCGCCGGAGCCGAAGTCGCGAGTGAGGGTCCAGCGGATGCCGAAGTTGTCCTTCGGGAGGCCCGTGGCGGGGGACCCGGCTCCCCAGTTTTCAGCGATCGACGCGTCGCAGTCGGTCTTCTTCGGTGTGCCGGAGAAAGTGGTGTTCGCGAAGAACTGCCGCGTGTAGACGGGAGCAGTGCACGTCGTCGCGGCGGAGGCGGCCGGGGCCGCGGTGCTGAGGAGGGCGCCGGTGGTGGCGAGCACGAGGGCGGTGGTGGCTGCCTGCGTCGTGCGTCTGGCTGGGTTCAAGGCGATCCTTCGGGTCCTGATCGTCAACGGCGAGGAAGGTGCCGTTGACGATCAGGACCGGCGAAGGTGTGAATTGGTTGTACGGCTGGTGTGAATTTGTTCGAGTGGGACGGGTGAGGTCAGCCCACCTTGAAGTCGATCTGAGTGAAGGCGCCGCTCCGGCCGTAGTAGTCCACCGATCGCACCTCAAAGACAAAGAGGCCGGACCTGGGCGGCGTCCACGTGACCGTCGACTTCGTGGTTGTCGTATAGCTGCTGTCACTGGAGAACTTGTACGTGTAGCCACCGATCAGCCGCTCCGGATCAGGAGTCAGTGTCACAGTGACCGGAGTGCCCGAACTGCCGTGCGCGGCGCAGTCGTTCGCGGTGCATTCCGTGTACGGAGCGGACAGCGTGATGGTCGGCGGCTTGGGGCCGGTGGACGTGGCCGGAGTCGCCCGGTTCACCGTGACCACTCCCGAGGGCGCGGACTCGTTGCCGTACTGGTCGAGGACGACCACGTAGTAGGAGGCGGGGCCGACCGGGGCCTCGGTGTCGTCGTAGCGGACCGCCGTCACCTCGTCCTCGCTGATCCGCGTCCACGCGTCGTTCCCACCCGTGCGGCGGTAGACGCGGAAGCCGAACCGGGCGTCCGTCGAGTAGTCCCAGGCGAGTGCGGTGTCGCTGTCGCGGAGGGTGCCCGTCAGGCCCGTGGGCGCGGCCGACTCCCCTGGCGCCGGGCGGGTCGCGGTCACCGTCTCGGACACCGGGGAGGCGTTCCCGTACGCGTCGATCGCCTGGACCTTGTACGTGATCGGGACGCCGGCCTCCGCCCGTGTGTCGTTGAAGGAGGTGCCGAGGGCGATGTCCGGGCCGTCGGGGTCGGACTGGCCGGCGGGGGCCACCCACACCTCGTAGCGCTCCACGTCGGCCGACGACCCCTCCCAGCGGACCGCGTTGCCCGCCGTGGTGCCCTGCGCCGTCAGGCCTGTGACCTGGGTGGGTGCCGTGGTGTCCGGTTCGCCGGGGTCGGCGGTCGCGGACGGGACGGACTCGTTGCCGTTCTTGTCGACGGCCGTGACCCGGTAGTACGCGCGCTGCTTGATGTTCGCCGTGACGTCCGTGTAGGAGGTCTCGCCGACCGCCCCGGTGATCCTGGTGTACGGGCCCTGCGGCGCGCTCGCCCGGTAGACGCTGTAGGAGAACGCGTCGGCGACCGCCTTCCAGTCGAGCCGCACGGCGGACGCGGCCACGGTCACCCTCACCCCGGTGACCTGGCCCGGCGGCGTCTTGTCGACGGTCGTCACGGTCAGATCGGCGGTGCCGGCGGACTGGTTGCCGGCCTTGTCGTGGGCGCGGATCTCGTAGGCGTACGTCTGGCCGGTCTTAGGGACGGTCGAGTCCGTGTAGGTGGTGGCGGTGGCGGTGGTCGTCGTGAGGGGGGTGCTGCCGAAGGACGTGCCGTTCAGGCGGCGGTAGATGCGATACCCCGCGAGGTCCATCTCCTTGTTCTTCGCCCAGGTCAGCTTCGCCCTGCCCGTCGTCTTGTCGTACGTGACCGTGGGCGCGGTCGGGACGAGGGGCTTGACCCTGTCCACCGCCGCCGAAGTCCGGGGCGCGTAGGCGAAGTTGACGTTCGCGTTGCCGTTCCAGTTGGCGTAGTCGACGCGCAGGGTGTGCTTCCCGGCGGGGACCGTGACGTTGACGTTCTTCTTCACCGTCGACGACACGTTCTTCCAGAGGTCGACCTTGCGCGTGCCGTCGACGTACACCCGTATGCCGTCCTGCGCGGCCGCCACCAGCGCGAAGGGGCCGCCCGAGCCGAAGTCCCGGGTCACCGTCCAGCGCACGGAGAAGTTGTCCTTCGGGAGGCCCGTGGCGGGGGCCCCGGCTCCCCAGTTCTCCGCGATCGACGCGTCGCAGTCGGTCCGCTTCGCGGTGCCGGAGAAGGTGGTGTTGGAGAAGAACTGCCTCGTGTATGTGGGGGAGGCGCACGTCGTCGCCGCCGCGGCGGGCGTGGAGGTGACCGCCGTGAGCAGTCCGCCGGCGGTGGCGAGTGCGAGTGCGACAGCGGTCGCGGGCACCCTGGCTGTCGTACTTCTGGCTGAGATCATTCGGTCCTTCGCATCCGGTCGCGTGCGTTCGCGTGCGTGCGCGTGCGTGCGCGTGCCTTTCGAGAACGGCGGAACTGGGCCGTCGATGATCAGGACCGGTGAGGTGTGCGCTTGGTTGTACGGATCTTGCCCTCCTCTCCCCGCACCCCGGTTCCGCACCCCAGCTCCCCACCTGATGAAGGACGCGCGGAGAGAGTTCACGCGGTCTTCCACCACTTCTTCACCCGCGCAGCGGGCTGTGATCTTGCCCTCTCGTTCCGTAGTTTCGCTTGACGCCCGGGGGCTCGCCGACGTTGTCTTTCGGACACATGGGTCGCACTGTTGCGCCCGCGTCCCAAAAGCACCTGAAGTGAGCACCCGAAATGTTTCGTCTGACTCGTCCGGCTCGTCCGACTCACATGAGTCGTGTGACTCGTGTGGCTGGTTTGCGTCGTACCGCGATGGCCGTGGCCGCCTCCACGGTCACGGTCTCCCTCGCCGCCGGTTGCGGCGTGCTCGACGCCGACAGTGGGAACACGGCCGAGGCGACCCCGGCGAAGGGCAACGACATCACGGTCGGGCTGCTGCTCCCCGAGACGGCCAACACTCGGTACGACCGGTTCGACTACCCGATCATCAAGAACAAGGTCGAGTCGCTCACCAACGGCGAGGGCAGGGTCGAGTACGCCAACGCAGGCGCGGACGCCGCCAAGCAGGCCCGGCAGCTCCAGCAGATGATCGACGACAAGGTCGACGTCCTGCTCCTGGACGCCGTGGACGCGCATGCCATCGCGCCCGAGGTCAGGAAGGCCAAGGACGCCGGGATCCCGGTGATCGCGTACGACAGGCTGGCTGAGGGCCCCATCGACGCGTACATCTCCTTCGACAACGAGCTGGTCGGCGAGGTGCAGGGACGTTCCATCCTGGAGGCGCTCGGCGGCAGCATCAACCCCTCCGCGAAGATCGTCATGATGAACGGGTCGGTGACCGACCCGAACGCCGCCCAGTTCAAGGAGGGCGCCCTCTCCGAGCTCAAGGGCAAGGTGACGATCGCGCAGTCCTTCGACACCAAGGACTGGAAGCCGGAGAACGCCCAGGCGAACATGACGAAGGCGATCGAGGCCATCGGCAAGGACAACATCGCCGCCGTCTACTCCGCCAACGACGGCATGGCGGGCGGCATCATCAACGCGCTGGAGGCCGCGGGCGTCAGCAAGCTGCCCCCGATCACCGGGCAGGACGCCGAGCTGGCCGCCGTGCAGCGGATCATCTCCGGCGAGCAGTACATGAGCGTCTACAAGTCGTACCCGCAGGAGGCCGAGACGGCGGCCGAGATGGCCGTCGCCCACATCCAGGGCCGCGACATCCAGTTCGACGCCCTCACCCGGGACAAGGTCGACAGCCCCACGGAGAAGGACGTCCCGTCCCAGCTGGTGAGCGTCGTCGCCCTGACGAAGTCCAACATCAAGAGCACGGTGATCGAGGACGGCATCTACAAGGTGTCCGACATCTGCACCCAGAAGTACGAGGACGAGTGCGCGGCCCTGGGCCTGAAGTAGGCACACGCCGTAGCCCGTAGCCCGTAGCCCGTAGCCCGTAGCCCGTAGCCCGTAGCCCGTAGTCCGAACGTTCATGTGCCCCGGAGGGACCCACCCCCCGGGGCACGCACACGTCACCCTCCCCGGCGCTTCACGCCACCCGCGTGAACTCCACCGTCACCTCCGGCGGCCCCCCGGCCACGCCCCGGTACACGCCCTTGTGCGGGGTCACGTCGTCGTAGTCGCGTCCCCGGCCGACCACCACGTGGGACTCGTCGGCGCGGGTGCGGTTCGTCGGGTCGTAGCCGCACCAGTCGCCCGCCCAGTACTCGATCCAGGCGTGGGACTGGCCGGCCACCGGGCGGTGCAGTTCCGCCTCCCGTTCGGGGTGGAGGTAGCCGGAGACATAGCGGGTGGGCAGGCCGAGGCCGCGCAGCAGCGCGATCGTCACATGGGCGATGTCCTGGCAGACGCCGGCGCCCTGCTCCCACGCCTCCGCCGCCGACGTGTTCACGCCCGTCGTCCCCGGCAGGTAGGACACGCGGTCCGCGACGAGCGCGGCCACCGCCGTCGCCGTCGCGTGCGGGTCGAGGCCCGCCGCGACCTCCCTCGCCCGTGCGACCAACTCGGGCGGCACGGTCGTACGCGTGGTCGCCGTCGCGTACTCCAACAGGCGGGAGTTCGCGGTCCGTTCGGCCACCTCCGCCCAGCTCGGCGCGGGGTCCAGGGGGCCCGGCGGAGACGTCTCGACGAGGCTCTGGGCGGTGATGGTGAGGTCGGCGTGCGGGTCCATCAGGTCGAAACCGGTGACCTGCGTGCCCCAGTAGTCCCAGTACGACCAGGTCGGCGTCGTCGGGTTCACGGTGACCCGGGCGTCCAGCGTGGTCTGGCCGGGGAGCGTCAGCGGGGTCATCCGGACCTCGTTGTGCGAGGAGACCGCCGCCTGCGCGTACGCGACACGCGTGATGTGCCGGATACGGAGCCGGCGGGTCACCCCCGCGTCCGTCGCGGAGTTGGTCGTCCGGTTGGTCGTCCGATCGGTCGTCATACCGCTCGCGCTCCTTCCTGGGCCCACTCCACGGGCCCCTGGTACGGGAAGAACCTCTCCGCGACCGCCTCCGCGGAGGCCATGCAGGCGACCTGCAAGTCCCTTAGCAGTGAGGGGAGTTGTTCTTCCAGGGCCTGTGAGTCCAGGTACTCGAGTCTGGTGCGCAGACGTCCGATCGGGCGCCGGGCCGGGTCCTGGCGCGGGCGTCCGAGCGCCGCGAGGCACTCCTCCGCCGTCGTCAGGGCGTGCAGCGCCGAGCGCGGGAAGTCCCGGTCCAGGAGCAGGAATTCGGCCACTCTCGGGGTGTCCCCGAAGCCGCTGTACACCCGCGCGTACGCCTCGTCCGCGCCGCTCGCGCTCAGCAGCGTGGGCCAGTCGGGGGCGTGGGCGGCGTCCAACACCCGTACCGACAGCAGCCGTACGGTCATGTCCACCCGCTCCAGGCTGCGCCCGAGGACGACGAACCGCCAGCTGTCGTCCCGGCTCATCGTGGAGTCGGCGAGACCGAAGAAGAGGGCCGACCGGCGCCGTACGAGCTCCAAGTAGGCGTAGGGGCCCGTGCGTCGGGCCGCGAGGCGCTGGTCGGCGAGGGCGTGCCAGGTGGAGTTGAGGCACTCCCACATCTCCGAGGAGACGGCTTCCCGGGCGCTTCTCGCGTTGAGCCGCGCCGCACCCAGCGCGCCCTCGATCGAGCACGTCGAGCGGGCGTCGAAGGCGAGCTGGTCCAACACCTGCTGCATGTCGACGGGTTGGGCGCCCGCGTCGACGCCGAGGATCGCGTACAGGGAGCGGCAGGCCACGTCCTCGTCGCGCCAGGGGTCCTCGAGGAGGCGGTGCAGATAGGCGTCCAGGATGCGGCCCGTGGCGTCGGCCCGCTCCACGTAACGGCCCGTCCACGTCAGGGCCTCGGCTATCCGGGAGAGGATCACGTCGTTCACTGCTGTTGCGCCCCTTCCTGTACGAGGTTCAGGTTGCCGTCGGGTCCGTGCTGGCGCGGGGCGACCTCGGGAAGCGTGGCGGCCGGCTCGGGGTAGGGGGTCTCGGTGGGGCCCTCGGCGAGTACCCAGGTGTCCTTGGAGCCGCCGCCCTGGCTGGAGTTGACGATCAGGTTGCCCTCCTGGAGGGCGACGCGGGTCAGCCCGCCCGGCAGCACCCACACATCGTTGCCGTCGTTCACGGCGAACGGACGCAGGTCGATGTGGCGCGGCGCCATCCGCTCGCCGGCCAGGGTCGGGGAGGTGGAGAGGGCTACCGGCCGCTGGGCGATCCACCCCCGGGGATCGGCGGCAACGGCCTCCCGGGTCCGCTCCAGCGTCTCCCTGTCCGCCTTCGGCCCGATGACGATGCCCTGGCCGCCGGCGCCGTCGACGGGCTTGATGACGAGCTGGTCGATCTGGTCGAGCACGGCGTCCAACTGCCCCGGTTCATCCGGACGGAACGACTCGACATTCGGAAGAATCGGTTCTTCGGAGAGGTAGTACCTGATCAGATCGGGTACGTAGGTGTAGAGCAGCTTGTCGTCGGCGATGCCGTTGCCGACGGCGTTCGCGAGGGTCACGGTCCCCGCCTGGGCGGCACTCAGGATGCCCGGGCAGCCGATCACCGAGTCGGGCCGGAAGTGGAGCGGATCGAGGAAGTCGTCGTCGAGCCGCCGGTATACGACATGGACGGGCACCTCACCGCGCGTGGTCCGCATCCACACCCGGTTCTTACGGCACACCAGATCGTGCCCCTCGACCAGTTGCACGCCCATCAGCCGGGCCAGCAGGGCGTGTTCGAAGTAGGCGGCGTTGCTCGGCCCGGGGGTCAGGACCACGACCCGCGGATCGGCGGTCCCGTCCGGCGCGGCGGCGCGCAGGGCGGCCAGCAGGCGCTGCGCGTAGCCGTCGACGGGGACGACGTGCTGCTCGGCGAAGAGGGACGGGAAGATGCGGGTCATGGCCCGCCGGTTCTCGATGACGTACGACACCCCGGACGGCACCCGGACGTTGTCCTCGAGCACCCGGAAGTCCCCGGCCTCGTCCCGTACGAGGTCGATGCCGGCGACGTGAATGCGCACACCGCCGGGCGGCGCGATGCCCTGGGCGGCGCGATGGAAATGAGCCGAACTGAGCAGCAGCCGCCAGGGCACGACCCCGTCCTCGAAGGCCCGGCAGTGCCCGTAGGCGTCCGCGAGATAGGCCTCCAGCGCCCGCACCCGCTGGGCGACCCCGCGCTGGATGAGATCCCACTCCAGCGCGTCGAGGATTCTCGGTACGAGGTCCAGTGGCCAGGGTCTTTCCTCACCCGCGAACGCGTAGGTCACCCCGCGGTCGGTGAACGCCCGGGCCATCTGGTCCGCCCGGAAGCGCAGCTCGGTCGGCTCGATGGGCTGGAGCGCCGCCAGTACCGGCTCATAGGCGGCCCTGACCTCACCCGGCCGCACAAACATCTCGTCCCACGCGTCGGCCAACGCGTATGCGTCAAATATGTCCGCCATGACCTGACGGTAGGGGCGGGAGGTAACGGGACGATCTCCGAGTGGTTTCCGGAAGCTTGCGCGAAAAGCGTGGTACGCGCTTTCTCGTCGGACGGGGGGCGGTGTCCGGTTTATCCAGGGGGAGTTGGGTTCCGCACGGCGGTGACCTGCTGTCAGGCGCCGTCTTCACCGGTGGGAACTGGCTGTCGTGCACGGTTCCGCCAGCCGGCAGGTGTGGGCGCCCATACGGACGTTGCAGTCGGACACCCGCGAGTAGTCGCCCACGCTCCGGGCCTGTGTCCGCTGCCTGCCGAGGCTCGCGCACACCACACAGCCCGGTGTCGGCTCGGGCGGTACGGCGGGCATCTGCAGCAGGTACGACGTCGCCGTGGTCATGCGGACTCCTTGTGGCAGGTGCAGGTGCAGGTACAGCGGGCGATGAGGAGGATGCCGGTGGAGTGTGGGAGGGAAACGTCCCGTGTCTGGCGGCACATCGCGTGAACGTCCTGGTAGCCGGGCTCCTGGCCGACTGTGCACTCCGTGGACAGGTTGGCGGGGGCGGTCACGGCTGGTCCGCGATAGGGGTGAGGTCGTAGGCCTGTCGGCATGAGCGGCAGGCGAAGAGCCGGGCGCCGGACGTGTCGCGTACCGGGCGGGCGGTGTTGCTGTACGCCTCGTGCCAGGCGCACCAGGCGATGCCCGTGCGGGGGATGGCAGGGCGTTGTTCCGGCTGCACAGGCTCGGGCATGTCGGCTCCAACCAGTCGTCCATGCCCCGGACCGTTCGCGTGGTCGCGGGGGCACTGTCCGTCTTATGGAATCGGCGCGCTGTGCAGCGTGACAGGGATGTGGCGTCCCAGTTTTACGACGCTATGCGCCAATCCCCAGAAACTCTGCCAACGGCCGGAGCCCCGGCGGGTGATGAGGGAGTGCCCACAGGTCGCGCACGATGGCCACGGCCAGCGTGTGGTGCCGCATCCACGTCGGCGCCACACGGCGCAGCGACTCCAATGCCTTCACGGCCCCCGCCGCGTCCCCGAGGTCAGTATGGGCTCGGGCTACGTCCAGCAGCAGCCACGTCCGCCAGGACGGAGGCACGTCCTTGCCCAGCCGCATTCCCTTCGCCAGGGTCAGGGCATCCTCGGGGTGGCCGTACTGGACGGCCAGCCGGACGCGCTCGATGCGTACCGATGACGGGCTGAACACGCTGACCATGCGGCTGTCGCTGCCCTGCGGCAGCTTGGCCACCCGGGCCGCTTCGTTCTCCGCGTGCGCCATCAAGGCAGAGGCCCGGTCGTAGTCATTGCTACGTGCGGCAGACGTCGCGGCGGACATCGTCAGCGCGCCCCAGACTTTCAGGCCGTCAGCAGTAGCCGTGTGCCCGCTGTCCCTGATGTCGTCTGCGACGCGCAGGGCGATACTCAGGGCGTCACCGAGGCGCCCCTGCCGCTGGTACGTCCAGGCGACGGAGTTGACGATCATGGGGCGTAGCAGGGGGTCGGAGGATCGCTCGGCAGCGTCTATGGCGCGCTCCAGACTGACGAGCGCGAGATCCGTCTTCCCCATCCGCACGGCGACGTGACCGGCGAGCTGGAGAGCTTTGCCCAGCGCTGCGAAACCGGCGCCCCGATCGTCTCCGTTGGCCGAGACCGCGGCCGCGCGCGCACCCGAGATCATGTCAGGCAGCGATTTCATCACCGTGTCGAACTCGGCCGCGTGGTACTGCGTCCAGCCGTCCGCGATCTGCTCACGCAGGTCGGCCAGTGAAAAGTCCGGTCCTGGCGGCTCCAGCTCCGGCCCCCAGAGCGCCGGCATGATGGCACGCCGCACCGCCACGAAGCGCGGCCCGTCGTTTTCTGCCGTCGAGGAGACGGCAGGAGGGTCCCCCAGGAGTGTCGTCAGTTCTACGCCGAGGCCGTTCGCCAGCGCGTGCAGCGTGGGCAGGCGAGCCGAATGCTTCCGGCGCTGTTCGAGCTGACGGATCACGTCGACGGATACGCCAGATCGCTCGGCCAGTTCCTCTTGCGTCAGAGACGCCAGGCGGCGCAGGCGGCGGAGAACCCGCCCCAGGTCTTCGTTTGCCACGCCGCCACGGTACGCGTGACCTCATCCGGACAGGCGAGGTACGTGCTTTCTCCGACAGACCGGGGCGGTATCCGGTTTGTTATGGGGTGGCGAGCGCGGCGGGGCGGTGAGGGGCCGTCAGCCGATGTTCATGCCGTCGGACGATATTTGCCCCGTCGTCCTCTCGTCCCGTCGTGCCGCTATGCCGCGGGGTACTGGCTGTCGTGGACGGTTCCGTCGATGGCGTCGACCCATGCTGTGGTCTGCGAGTCGGCGCCGGATCCGACTGCGGAGCCGACTCCGGCGCTGGAGTCGGCCTCTTCTCCGCTGCCTGTGCCGATGCTGATGAGCCACTCGGGCCGCCAGCCGTTGCCCCGGTCGATGGCCTTGAGGGTGGTGGCGTGAGCTTCGAGGCCCGACGGTCCGCGTCCGCTCCGGGCGCTCTGTGCGTTCTCCTGCCGGACGACTACCTGCTCGGCCTGCTCGGCGCTGAGCCGGGGCTCGGGCAGGTCGTCGAGGTGGGTGGGCCCCTCGGTGACGTCGATCTGGGAGACGCGCCCGGCGCGGTTGATCTGGACATCGAGCGTGCGGGGCATGAGGATGCCGCCTTCGCCTTCCCTGTCGAAGAAGCGCCAACTGGTCAGCCAGCCGAAGGTGGCCTTTTTTCCGACGGGGTACGTTTTGCGACTGGTGGCGTGCGCTGCCCAGGGATAGTGGTCGCGCATGTACCGGTCGGCGATGCGGGCCGCGTCGTCCTTGCCGCGAGGCGTGGTGGCACCGGAGACAGGGAAGCTGCCTGGTCCTGGGACATCCCTTTGCTCCAGAAGGATGTTGAGGTGACGGCGGGTGGGCCAGGCCAGGGTTGCGATGCCTTCGTCCGCGACGTGGAAGAAGAGGTTGGTGCAGCGGACGCCCACGCAGGGCTGCACGTAGACGTGGCTGATTTGGTAGCGGTCGCCGAAGGCCTGGCGGGCGGCCTCGTGTGCGGCCTGTCGCTGGGTACCGTCGGCACTGCTGAGGCCTGTGCCGTCGTAGTTCAGTGGGGTGATGGCAGTCCGGAACACACCGATCCCCGCCAGCCCGAGGGCCAAGGCGGCGAAAAAGGCCGGTTTTGCCCAGCCCCGCCAGTCGAGTGTGCGGCGGCCGGCGGCGAGGAGGACGCCAGCGGCCAGGGCGCCGAGAACGCCGCCGACGATGTTCATCTCGGCGTCGGAGCTGTCGCAACTACGGCTGATGCCAGGCACGAGTGCCTGTGCGAGTTCGATGGCGCACGGCAGGACAGTTACTCCCACGAGCGCGGGGGCAGGCTTGCGCAGAGCGAGCAGGGCGAAAAATCCGACCGGGAGGAACATTCCCAGGTTCCAGATGCCCTGGGTGGTGTGAAAGGGCTCAGCGAACTGGTGGTTGACCACGCATTGGCCGCTCGGTACGTCGCTTCCCCCGAAGGACGTGACACCGAGAACTCCGACCAGAGTGGCGGCGAGGGCGGCCCACCACGTGCGGTGCGGGGCGCCCAGACGGACGCTCAACCGCCAGGCCAGGGCGCTGGTAGCCAGGGCTACGGCGCACAGGGCGGCGAGGAAACCGTAGTGGTCTTGGAAGATCGCGGTGAACACAGAGGAAGTCTTTCCGAGGCGAGGCAGGGGCGCGCGCCCCGTTGAGTCCGGGCGGGGCGCGGGTCGTGCCGTAGGGGTCAGAAATGGACGGGTACTGCCGTTGGATCGCGGGCTGCGTGGATCGCACGCCGGTGGCCGCGGCCCAGTGCAACTCCTCGCACGCGGGACCACGACCACGCCGTCTGTCTGACGATCGAGGACCAGGGCATCCTTATGCCCGCCGCTTCCTCGCCGCCTGCCTGAGGACACACCGCCACGCCCTCGGACCCGACGGCCTCTCCTCTCCTCACCCGTCGCATAGGGCGGGCCAGTTGTGGGCATGCTTGTGGCCCCGGCTGGATGGGGGACATCCGGCCGAGGCCGCTTCAGGGCGTTCCCCCGTTCGCGCCTTTCGGCGCCCCCGTTTCGCCCTGGGAAGCGCCTTCAACAATGCCCTTAAGGGCAACGCCCCACTACCGTCAGCTTGTTGCAGGGGCACGGGCGGAGGAGGGGCGAAAGTCGGACATAGTAAGGGGATTGGGGGCGCCCGGCGGGTCGAGCCGTGTTGCGGAGCACGTCCCGGCCGCGCATAGTTGCGCTGCAGAGGGCTGGAACCAGTGGTGGGATGGGCGATGGCCGGGCACGGGACGGACGAGCATCCACACGGTGCTGACCGACTGTGCGAGGCCGGGGATCAGGTGTATTCCCGGGCCGTACGGCGGGGCCGTGTGCGGCGCGTGGACGCCGAGGCTGTGCCGTGCCTGCTCGAACTCGCCCTGCTGCACCCCGACCCCGACGACATGGCCTGGCTGGTGCCGACGTCCCCGCAGGAGGTCATGACCCGGCTGCTGCGCGGGGTCTACGACGAGGTCAGCGAGAGTCAGCGGCGCGTCGGCTCCGCCGTAGCCGCTTTCGAGCGGTACACGGCCCTGGGCGAACAGGGCCAGTCCCCCGGCCCAAGTGCCGGCACGGGCGAGGGCGCCGCGCTTCGCGTTCTGGATGGTCTCGCCCGTATCCAGGCCGCGATGGACGAGGCGACCCAGGCGTGTACGACCGAGGTGCTCACCGTTCAGCCGGGTGGCATTCGCCGTGAGTACGAACTGTCGGAGGGCCTGCACCGGGCGCTCGAACTGCGCGGACGCGGCGTGCGGATGCGCGGCCTGTACAACCATGTGGCCCGGCACGGCCAGGGGCTGCTCAACTACTTGGAACTGGTGGGCGGAGCCGCCGAAGCGCGCACCCTCGACGAGGTCGTCGAGCGGTTGATCCTCTTCGACCGCACGGTGGCCTTCATCCCGGCGAACACGGAGCGGACGGTCGCGCTGGAGATCCGGCACCCGGCGCTGGTGCAGTACCTCGTCACGGTGTTCGACCGGCTGTGGCGCCTCGCCGTCCCGCTGACGGCCCCGCTGCCCGACACGGGCATCGAGGGCATCTCCCACCGGGAGCGGTCCATCGCCGCCCTGCTCGCGGAGGGCCACCAGGACGCCATGGTCGCGGAACGCCTGGGCATCAGCGTCCGTACGTGCCGGGCACACATCGCACGCCTCTCGGAGACGCTGGGGGCGGCGAGCCGGACGCAGCTGGGGGTACGGATCGCACAGGCGGGCCTGGATGGGCCGCCGGGAGCAGCCGCCGAGCCGGGCGCGGGCCCGGCGCTCAGTCTTCCGGCGCGGACGACCCCGACCGCGACCCCGGCCCCGACCCCGACCTCGATTCCTGCTCCCGCTCCGGCTCCTCCGGCTCCGGCTCCGGCCCCGGCTCCAGAATCCCCGACTGCCCGATGAGGTAGCCGAGTTGCGCGCGGCTCTCGCTGCCCAGGGTGGCGGCCAGCTTGGCGATGTGGACGCGGGCGGTACGGATGTTCATGCCGAGCCGGCCGGCGATCACGGCGTCGGTGTGGCCCTCGACGAGGAGGCCGGCGATGGCCCGTTGGCGGGGCGTGACGCCGTTGAGGGTCGGGGGCCGGACGGCCTGGGGATACATGGGAGTGGCCAGGCCCCACAGCCGTTCGAAAGTGGTGACGAAGTACTGGACGAGGACCGGGTGACGGATCTCCAGTGCGAGGGTCCGGTCTTTGTTGGCGGGGATGAAGGCGACGGTCCGGTCCATGATGATGAGGCGGTCGGTGACCTCGTCCAGGGAGCGGGCCTCGGCGTCGCCCTTCAGCGTCTCGTAGCGGGCGCGGATCGTGGGGGAGTGGCGGACCGTGTGCTGGTAGAGGGTGCGGATGCGGGCGCCTCGGTCGAGGACGGCCTGGTCGCGTTCCAGGGCGGTCAGGGTCCTGGAGAGCAGGCCCGTGTGGGGCTGGATGGTGAGGAGTTCGTCGGAGACTTCCGTCAGGGTGCGGGCGATGATCTCGTTGATCCGGTCGAAGCCGCTGTGGAGGCTGATCATGGGCGTCTCGGTCGCCGCGTCCGGGACGTCGAGATGCATCAGCGGCTCGAACGCCTCGGCCAGCAGCGCCTCCTGCCGTCGCCTTCTGGCAACCGCCTCCGCGCTCTCGCGCAGTAACCGGGGAAGAGCCACCGCGGGGGCCAGCGGGCGCAGTCGGAGCGGGTTCTCGATGTCCGGCTGGAGCAGCCCGAAGTCGAGCAGGCAGGGGGTGTCCGCGGCCTCGCCCGCCGGGACGTGGCCCTCGCGCAGCGCGCGGCCGTACAGGCTCAGGCCGGCCTCGCACAGTTCCTCGGCCCCGTGCGGGTGCCGTGTCGTCACTGGTGACTCCCTAGTGCTCAGTGTTCCTGGTCGAGGATCCCCGACTGCGCGATCAGGAACCCGAGCTGGGCGCGGCTGCCGCTGCCGAGGGCGGTGGCCAGCTTGGCGATGTGGGCGCGGCAGGTGCGTACGTTCATGCCGAGGCGGCGGGCGATGGCCTCGTCGACGTGGCCCTCGATGAGGAGCTTGGCGATGGAGTGCTGGATTTCGGTGATGCCGTCCGGCGCGGTCTCGTAGGGGGCGCCCGCGCTCAGTGGGACCGCGCGGTTCCACATGAATTCGAACACCTTGATGAGATAGCGCACCAGACCCGTGTGCCTCAGCTCGAGGGCCACCTGCCGGTCGTCGCGCACGGGGATGAAGGCAACCGTTTCGTCGCAGATGATGAGACGCTCGACCAGCTCGTCGATCGTGCGGTATTCCACCTTGCCGTCGGCGAACTGGTCCACGTACGCGAGGCGCTCGGGGTTGTAGCGGGCCGTGTGCTGATACAGCGTGCGCAGCTTCACACCACGTTCGATCAGTGGGCGGTCGCGCTCCAGTCCCTGGAGGAGGCTGCGCTCGGGTCGGGCGCCTCCCTGGCTTGGCTGGACGGTGAGCATCTCGGTCTGGCACTGGGCCGTGGCGAGGTTGAGCGCGGCGTTGATCCGGTCGTTGCCCTCCAGCACGGTGATCGCGTGCATGCCGTCGGCCGGCTGGGCGGTGAGGGCCATGAAAGGTTCGAAGGAGTCGACCAGTTCGAGCGAGTGTCTTCTGCGTTCGCTGATCTCGCGCTCTATCGGGTCCAGCCACTGGGTAAGAGCCACCGACGGGGGTACTGGCCGCAACCAGGTGGGGTCGTCGGGATCGGGTTGCAGAAGAGCGAACTCCATCAGGCACGGAGCAGTCGAAACGTCCGAACGGGAGACACGCCCGGTGCGCAGTGCGGCTGCATAAAGACGGCTGCCGTCCTCGCACAACTCGGTCACCGCATGGGGATGTGTCTCTTTAGTCCGATTCATCACCAAATCTCCACCCCCCAGGGTCCTGAACGTGCAGGAACATGATGCATCGATTGTGTGGCCATGACGTGCCCGAATGAGCCATCGTCTTACTCGACGGGGGAAAGAGGGACCTTCAAGTGAGGACGAAGCCGATTATGAGTAAGAAAATGCTTCGCTGGGCGCTTGTCGCCGCCTTCTCTGCCGTTGCGACCTTCGGAGCACTGGGTGGCCTCTCCGGTGCGGAGGGTGACAGTAGGGCGGACAGTGTCTGGCCGCCGTTGACCACGCATGCCGTAGTCGCCGACGACAGCATTGCGAAGTCCTCCGACGGTCTGTTTGACAGCGTTTGGGAATGACATGACGACTCCACCCGACGACCGCTCCTTCCGTCGCGAAATGGCCACGGCCTACCGCTCCGGCTGGCACTTCATCGACCTGGTCACCGCCATCCCCCACAGCGGTGACTCGCTGATGGTGACCGTGTTCGGAGAGCCGGTCGTCGTGACGCGGGACGACGAAGAGGACGTCAGGGCGTACCGGTGTCTGCGGCGGCCTCGGGGGGCGCCGCAGCCCGTGCGGTGTGCCATTCGGTACGGAATGATCTTTGTGAATCTCGACCAGCGTGACCACGGGCTGGACCAGCCTGATATCTCGGACGGCCCCAACCTCCAGGATCTTCAGGACGTCCAGACCATCTCAGCCACCCCCCGCAGTGCCTGACGCGATTCCCCCGTCGCAGTAGATCGCTCAGGTGCTTCCCCCCAGTAGCGGCGTCACCGTGACCTGAACACGGTGACGCCGCTGCTGTTTCCGGGGATATATCGGGACTTGGGCTCCTCTCGGGGAGGGGCCCGGGTGTCCGCCTGCTTGGCTGAAACCAGCCGTTTCCTCGACCCCGTTTGTGCCTCCCGTCCGTCATTCATGACGGGCGGGTTTTTTGTCTGCCCAGCCGCACTCCCAGTCCTCCCGGCCCTCCCCATCCACACCTTGAGTGGAATAGACTCAACTTTGTGTACGTTGGCTGTGTCAGTCATCACGACCGGGGCAGGACCCGTACAGGGAAGGGAGACAGTGACCGTGGACGCCGAGCTGACCAACAGGAGCCGGGACGCCATCAATGCGGCCACCAGCAGGGCCGTGTCCGGGGGGCACCCCGACCTGACCCCGGCGCACCTGCTGCTTGCGCTGCTGAGCGGTGAGGACAACGAGAACATCACCGACCTGCTGGCCGCCGTCGAGGCGGACCAGGCGGCCGTACGGTCCGGTGCCGAGCGTGTTCTCGCGAGCCTGCCCAGCGTGACCGGTTCGACCGTCGCACCCCCGCAGCCCAACCGGGAACTTCTTTCGGTCATCGCCGACGCGGCCGAACGGGCGAAGGAGCTCGGCGACGAGTACCTCTCCACCGAGCATCTCCTCATCGGCATCGCCGCGAAGGGCGGCGCCGCCGGGGACGTACTCTCCCAGCAGGGCGCCGGCGCGAAAAAGCTGCTGGACGCGTTCCAGAAGAGCAGGGGAGGGCGTCGCGTGACCACAGCCGACCCCGAGGGCCAGTACAAGGCCCTGGAGAAGTTCGGTACGGATTTCACGGCCGCCGCCCGTGAGGGCAAGCTCGACCCGGTCATCGGGCGTGACCAGGAGATCCGCCGGGTGGTGCAGGTGCTGTCGCGCCGCACGAAGAACAACCCGGTCCTCATCGGCGAGCCCGGCGTCGGCAAGACGGCCGTCGTCGAAGGCCTCGCCCAGCGCATTGTCAAGGGTGACGTGCCGGAGTCGCTGAAGAACAAGCGGCTGGTTTCGCTGGACCTCGGCGCGATGGTCGCCGGCGCGAAGTACCGGGGCGAGTTCGAGGAGCGGCTGAAGACCGTCCTGGCGGAGATCAAGGACTCCGACGGGCAGATCATCACCTTCATCGACGAGCTGCACACCGTCGTGGGCGCGGGCGCCGGCGGTGACTCCGCCATGGACGCCGGCAACATGCTGAAGCCGATGCTGGCGCGCGGCGAGCTGCGCATGGTCGGCGCGACGACCCTCGACGAGTACCGCGAGCGGATCGAGAAGGACCCCGCCCTGGAGCGCCGCTTCCAGCAGGTCCTGGTGGCGGAGCCGAGCGTCGAGGACACCATCGCGATCCTGCGCGGCCTCAAGGGCCGGTACGAGGCCCACCACAAGGTCGTCATCGCCGACAGCGCGCTGGTCGCGGCGGCGACCCTCTCCGACCGCTACATCACCTCCCGCTTCCTCCCCGACAAGGCGATCGACCTGGTCGACGAGGCGGCGTCGCGGCTGCGCATGGAGATCGACTCCTCGCCCCTCGAGATCGACGAACTCCAGCGCGCCGTCGACCGGTTGAAGATGGAGGAACTCGCGCTCGACAAGGAGACCGACCCGGCCTCGCGCGAGCGCCTCGACCGGCTGCGCCGCGATCTCGCCGACAAGGAGGAGGAGTTGCGCGGTCTGACGGCCCGTTGGGAGAAGGAGAAGCAGTCCCTCAACCGGGTCGGTGAGCTGAAGGAGAAGCTCGACGAACTGCGCGGCCAGGCCGAACGGGCCCAGCGTGACGGCGACTTCGACACCGCCTCCAAACTCCTCTACGGCGAGATCCCCACCCTGGAAAGGGACTTGGAGGCAGCGTCGGAGGCCGAGGAGGAGGCCGCCAGGGACACCATGGTCAAGGAGGAGGTCGGCCCCGACGACATCGCGGACGTCGTCGGCTCCTGGACCGGCATCCCCGCCGGCCGTCTCCTGGAGGGCGAGACCCAGAAACTCCTGCGTATGGAGGAGGAGTTGGGCCGTCGCCTCATCGGTCAGGGCGAGGCCGTACAGGCGGTCTCCGACGCGGTACGGCGGACGCGGGCCGGTATCGCCGACCCCGACCGCCCCACCGGCTCCTTCCTCTTCCTCGGCCCGACGGGCGTCGGCAAGACGGAGCTCGCGAAGGCGCTGGCCGACTTCCTCTTCGACGACGAGCGGGCCATGGTCCGCATCGACATGAGCGAGTACGGCGAGAAGCACAGCGTCGCCAGGCTCGTCGGCGCGCCCCCCGGCTACGTCGGCTACGAGGAGGGCGGCCAGCTGACCGAAGCGGTGCGGCGGCGCCCGTACAGCGTGGTGCTCCTGGACGAGGTCGAGAAGGCCCACCCGGAGGTCTTCGACGTCCTCCTCCAGGTCCTGGACGACGGCCGCCTCACGGACGGCCAGGGCCGTACCGTCGACTTCCGCAACACCATCCTCATCCTGACGTCGAACCTCGGCAGCCAGTTCCTGGTCGAGCCGATGACGTCGGAGGAGGAGAAGAAGCAGCAGGTGCTCGAGGTCGTCCGGGTCTCTTTCAAGCCGGAGTTCCTGAACCGTCTCGACGACCTGGTCGTCTTCTCCGCGCTCAACAGGGCGGAGCTGGAGCGCATCGCGGCCCTCCAGATCGACCGGCTCGCCAAGCGACTCGCCGAACGCCGCCTCACCCTCGACATCACCCCGGCGGCCCTGGCCTGGCTCGCCGACGAGGGCAACGACCCCGCGTACGGCGCCCGCCCGCTGCGCCGACTGATCCAGACGGCGATCGGCGACCGCCTCGCCAAGGAGATCCTGGCGGGCGAGGTCAAGGACGGCGACACGGTACGGGTGGACGCGTTCGGGGACGGGCTGATCGTGGGCCCGGCGACCGGCAAGACGCTGTAGTCGAACTCGACGGCAGGGGCCCCTGCGGGTGTCCCGTGGATCTTCATACGCTGATTTCGGACGCCTCGGGCCGACGCACGCGGGCGGCTGTTGCCGCTCGGGGGCGAAGCAGGAGAGGGTGGGGCGTGTAGGTCTGGTCTCAGCGATGGCCGGACGAGCCAGACGAGTGCAGGAGTGTTCCGTATGACCATCGACCCGTCCTCGATTCCGAACTTCGGGGGCCAGCCCGAGCCGCAGCCCGGCGGCCCGGCGGGCCCCGTCGTCCCGGATCAGGACCTTGTGAAGCAGCTCCTCGAGCAGATGGAGCTGAAGTACGTCGTCGACGACGAGGGTGACCTCGCGGCGCCGTGGGAGCAGTTCCGTACGTACTTCATGTTCCGTGGTGAGGGCGACCAGCAGGTCTTCTCGGTGCGGACCTTCTACGACCGCCCCCACCAGATCGAGCAGAAGCCCCTGCTTCTCGAGTCGATCGACGACTGGAACCGCCGGACCCTGTGGCCCAAGGTCTACAGCCACACCCACGACGACGGCACCGTCCGCCTCATCGGCGAGGCGCAGATGCTGATCGGGACGGGCGTCAGCCTGGAGCACTTCGTGTCGTCGACGGTGAGCTGGGTACGGGCCGCGATCGAGTTCGACAAGTGGCTCATCGAGCAGCTGGGCCTGGAAGAGGAGATCGACGAGGCGGAGAAGCCCGAGGGCGACGAAGAGTAGGTCTCCCCGCACGCCTGTGGATCAGGGAGCCCGGCCGGGAGGCCGGGCTCTCGCCGTTTCCGGGCCGGCCACTGCCGAGGCGACCGGTACCGGGGCGGCCGGGGCCCGGTCTTCGTCCGGTGTCACGGGGCCACCGGGGCCTGGTCCGTCGGGGTCCGGTGGGCTCCTGACCTCCCTAGAGAACCGGGAGAAAGAACCACTACAAAGGAGGCGGGGAAGCTACCCGCCCACCCTCCCTCCCCGCACGCGAGGCGCGCGTCACACGCGCGTCACCCGTCCGAGTGACCGGCTTGCGGGCGCGGGATGTGGGCGGTTACGTTCGCCGCGACAACCGCACAAAGACTTCGGCCCCCGCCGGGACTGCAATCCCGAACGAGGGCCTGACCAAACAGGAAGCAAGACCTTCCCAATGGCTGAGCCGCAGTCTAACGCGCGCATGCGCGCCGACGCCGGAGCTCCCACCTCCGGCGTGATCCACGTACGCACCCGCCTCACGGCCGACTTCACCGTGATCTCCAACGCCCTCGCCCAACGACGCGGCAGCGCCGTCACCGTAGGCGTCGCGGCCTACATCCACTCCCTGCCCGACAGCGCCCCCGTGACCATCGCCGCCCTGTGCAAGCACTTCGACGAGGGCGAGATCCTCATCTCCCGGGCACTCAGGGAACTCGAAGCCGCCGGATACCTGGAACGCCGCCGCGAACGCCTCTCCACCGGCCAGATCCGCACACGGACGTACTTCTACGACGTCCCACGCCTCGATCGCCTCGATCGCGACCCGCGCCCGTCCCTGACACAGGCCACCGTCGCTGCGGCTCCACCCGCGCCGGTGCCCGTGTCCGCGCCTGTGGAGCCTGCGGAGCCCGTGGAACCCGTGGAGGAAACGGTCGCGGTGCCCGTAGAGGCCGAGGCGCCGATCTCGATGGCGGACGCCGACCCGCAAGCCATCGCCGTACTCGCCGGTCTGCGCCGCATCGACCCCCGCCTCGCCCTGACCGAACAGGAAGCAGCCCGCCTCGCCCCCGGCGTCAGCAGGTGGCTCGCGGCAGGCATCCGGCCCACACACATCACCGACCACCTCACCGCACGGCTCCCGGACACCTTCCTGACCCGCCCGGCGGGCATCCTCGCCTACCGGCTCAAGGAGACACCCCTCGCCCCGTCCGAGCCGACCAGAAGCGCAGGACCCGCCGTGCATCCGACCTCGGCGCGGCTCCTGCAGAACTGCGACGGCTGCGACAGGGCGTTCCGCGCGACGGAACCCGGCCGTTGCCGGGACTGCCGGTCCCGAGCGGCCGGACACCTTGCCGCGTGAGTCAGGTGCCCGAGGTGTTCCGGTGGGTGCGTCACCTGGACGACGAGGAAGTCCGGGAATTCACCGTCGAGCTCGGACGCGTCGTCCGACGCGGCTGAGCTGGGCGCCAGGGAGACGGTGCGTCGAGCGATCGTCTCGTGGCGGGCGACTGCCCGGGTCAACGCTGACCCTGAGCAGCTCAGGGAAGCCCTCCGCCCGCTTGGCGACGTCGACCTCGGCCCGGTCGAGGTGCGCGGGTGAGCCTGAAGAAAGGCGATCGGGTGGCAGGACTGAACGGCCTCGTTTGCGTGGTTGTAATCAACTTGCTGCCCGTCCCGTCGGGCGGGCAAGGTCTGGATCATGCTTGAGCTACGCACCTTGGGATCAGACGACTGGCCCCTTTGGCGGGAGTTGCGACTGTCCGCGCTCGCTGAGGCGCCCTACGCGTTCGGATCGACGCTGGCTCAGTGGCAGGGCTCCGGCGACCGAGAGGAACGCTGGCGTGCCCGTCTGTCGATACCTGGCGCGCACGATCTTGTCGCGCTCCTCGACGGCCTTCCGGTGGGCATGGCCAGCGGAGTGCCGGGCGAGGGAGCGGAGAACGTGGAGTTGATCTCGCTGTGGGTCAACCCCACGGCTCGGGGCAAGGGCGTGGGTGACTGCTTGATCCAGGCGGTCGAGCGGTGGGGGGCGGAGCGCGGTGCGACGACGCTGCGGTTGTCCGTCAAGCCGGACAACCGCAAGGCGACCGCGCTCTATGAGCGGAATGGTTTCACGGACACGGATGAGCCTGGCGATCTTCTGCCCGATGGCGTTGGCAGGGAGCGGGTCATGGCGAAGAGCCTGACCTCTGTCTGATCTCCACCCCAGCGAATGCCCTTCTCGCTGCGGATGCCTCGATCGAGCGGACCGCGTACCCGCGGTTCAAGCGGCTGATCACGCACTTGGACTGGGTGGATGCCCGGCATCACCGTCCGGCGCGGTGACGTGATCGTGGCCGATGACGACGGCGTGCCGTGCTTACCCCTGCTGTGCCGCTCGCACACGCTCGGCCACCGCCGTCGCGGCTATGGAGAAAGGGTGAAGCCTTCCCGCAGTACTTGATCAGGGGTTGCGCGCTTGGAAACCGATCGGTTTATGATGTTGGAAACCGATCGGTACCACCGTAGGTCCGTCGGACCGTACCCCCATCCCCCCAGCGGTTCACACGCCAGGAGTCGGCGAGATGCCCAGTCAGAATGCACGTCCCACGATCACCGTCCCCGGGACCACCACCCACACCCTCGCCCCCCGCGGCGAGCGCAACAGGCGCGAGGGCACGCTGCGCTACCTCAAGGCGGGCTCCGGCGCTCCCCTGGTCCTGCTGCACACGGTGCGCACGCAGGCCGAGCACTACCGCTCGCTCATCCCGCTGGTCTCCGACCACTACACCGTGTACGCGCTGGACCTGCCGGGGATGGGCTACTCCGAGATCGTGCCCGGGGCGTCGTACGACGAGCCGGCGATGCGCGCCGGTGTCGAACGCCTCCTCACCGAACTCGACCTGCGTGACGTGACGTTGGTGGGGGAGTCCATGGGTGCGGTGCTCGCCCTGACCGCCGCTGCCGACCTGCCGGAGCGGGTACGACGCGTGGTCGCGGTGAACACGTACGACTTCGCCGGCGGGATCGCTCGCTCCAGTCTCCTCGCCCGCGCGGTGGTCAGCGGTGTCCTCGCCCCCGTGGTGGGCCCCGTGATCGCCGGAGTGCAGCCCAAGCCCGTCATGCGCAAGATCCTTCAGGGCGGCCTGGGCGACAACAGCGCCCTGCGGGACGACTACTTGGACGAGCTCCTCCAGGTGGGCCGGCGTCCCGGCTACCCGACCGTCGCCCGGAGCGTGTACCAGGCGCTGCCCAGCCTCATCGCGGCTCGCTCGCGCTACCCCGAGGTCAAGGCCCCCATCCACCTCGTCTACGGCGAGAAGGACTGGTCCCGGCCCTCGGACCGGGAGGCCAACAGGCGACTGCTGCCGGCCGCCGACTTCACCCAGGTGCGGGGAGCCGGCCACTTCATCGCCCTGGAACGGCCCGACATCCTGGCGGACCTGCTGAACGCGGTGGCGTGACGCCTGCTCGCCGGCCACGTGCGGCTCATGAATTTCGTACCGCCCGAGGGAATGTCCTTCGCGCGGTGGGACGCGTCCCAGACCATCTCGCTCCAGGCGATCAAGCCGGCAGGAATGAAGTTAACGACATGACGTACGACTACGACGTGCTGGTCATCGGCTCCGGCTTCGGCGGCTCGGTATCCGCGCTGCGGCTGACCGAGAAGGGCTACCGGGTCGGGGTGCTGGAGGCCGGAAGGCGCTTCGAAGCCGCCGACATCCCCAAAACCTCCTGGGACGCCCGCAATTCCGTGTGGGCGCCCCGGCTGGGCCTCTACGGGCTACAGCGCATGTACTGGCTCAAGGACGTGTTTCTCGTGGCTGCCTCCGGCGTGGGTGGGGGCTCCCTGATCTACGGCAACACCCTCTACAGGGCGCCGGCCAAGTTCTACAGGGATCCTCAGTGGGCGCACATCACCGACTGGCAGAGTGAGCTGGCGCCGTACTACGACCAGGCCGAGCGCATGCTCGGCGTGACCGCCAACCCGCTGGTCACCGAGGCCGACAAGGTCCTGAAAGAAGTCGCCGGGGACATGGGGGTCGAGGAGACCTTCCGCCCCGTCCCGGTAGGGGTGCTCTTCGGCGGTCCCGGCACCGCACCGGGTACCGAGGTCGCGGACCCGTTCTTCGGCGGCAGCGGTCCGAGCCGGAACACCTGCACCGGCTGCGGGTCGTGCTGGACCGGCTGCGCGCACAACGCCAAGAACACCCTGGACAAGAACTACCTGTACCTCGCGGAACACCATGGTGCCGAGGTCCACCCGCTGACCACTGTGCGCGCGGTGAGTCCGCTGGCCGGCGGAGGATACGCGGTGCACACGGTACACAGTGGCCGCTCGCCGCGGCGCCGCGAGAACCTGCGCACCTTCACCGCCGGACAAGTGGTGTTCTCCGCGGGCACCTACAACACCCAGAAGCTCCTGCACCGTATGCGCGACACCGGCCTACTGCCGCGGATCTCCCGCCGACTGGGCCTGCTGACCCGGACCAATTCCGAAGCGATCCTGGGCGCCACGGCCGAGCGCAATGACGTCGACTACAGCCAAGGGGTGGCGATCACCTCCTCGATCCACCCCGATGAGCACACCCACATCCAGCCGTTCCGCTACGCCAAGGGCAGCAACGCCTTCGGCCTGCTGATGACCGCCCTGACCGACGGCGACAAGCCGCATCCACGGTGGGTCACCTGGGTCCAGGAACTCGCGCGCAACCCACGGCACCTGGGCTCACCGTGGGTGCGCAACTGGTCGGAGAAGACGATCATGCTGCTGGTGATGCAGTCACTGGACAACTCCCTCACCGTCTCCGGCAAGAACACCCGGTTCGGGCGCCACAAGCTGGTCACCTCCCAGGGGCACCCACCCAACCCGACCTGGATCCCCGTGGGCAACGAGGTCGCCCGCCGTGTGGCCGAGAAGATCGGCGGCAGAGCCACCGCCACGGCCGCCGACATCACCAACACCCCGGCGACCGCGCACTTCATCGGGGGCTGCACCATCGGCGACTCGCCCGAGACCGGGGTCGTCGACCCCTACCACCGCCTCTACGGCCACCCCGGCCTGCACGTGGTCGACGGCTCGACGATCTCGGCCAACCTCGGGGCCAACCCGTCACTGACCATCACCGCCCAGGCCGAACGGGCCATGGCTCTGTGGCCCAACAAGGGCGAAGCCGATCAGCGGCCTCCCGTGGGCTCGGCCTATCACCGCCTGGCCCCGGTCAGCCCCCGGCGTCCCGTGGTGCCCGAGCACGCCCCCGCCGCTCTGCGGCTGCCGATCGTCCAGGTCCGCCATGGGGTGCAGCCGACCGAGTAAGGACCTCACAGGGCGCCCCAGGCCCGATGGGCCTGAAAGACGCGGCCGCTGCCCGGCTCGGCCCGGAGCGGGCGGCTACCGTCGCCGAACTGACCGGGATGCCGCGCACGCGGATCGCCGCCGATCCGGGTCACCCGCGCGGCCCGGAACTCGTCGGCGAACTCGCCGTCCGCAGTGCCCAGTTCGCGACGTTGTGGGCCCGCCACGACGTCGAGGAGACCACGCGCGGCCGGATGCGGGTCGACCACCCGCTGGTCGGGGAGCGGAACCTGGACCGGGACGCCTCCCCGATGCCCGGTGCCCCCGGCCCGGTGCTCATCGTCTACACCGCCGAGGAGGGCGGCCCCGACGCCGAACGGCTCCAACTGCTCGCGGGCCCGCTTTCCTGAGGCTGCGTTCGTCCACGTCGGTGTTCGTCCGCGTCAGTGCGCGAATGCCTTGCGGAGCCGTTCCGCCGACTCCTCCAGTACCGATGTCCGCTTGCAGAACGCGAAGCGGACGAAGGGGGCGCCCTGCTCCCGGTGGTCGTAGAAGACCGCGTTCGGGATCGCCACCACTCCCGCCCGTTCCGGCAGTGCGCGGCAGAAGGCGAAGCCGTCCGTCTCGCCGAGGGGGCGGATGTCGGTGGTGATGAAGTACGTGCCGGAGGGGTTGAAGACCTTGAAGCCCGCCTCCGTGAGCCCCGCCGACAGCAGGTCCCGCTTGGCCCGCATGTCCGCGCGGAACTCCTCGAAGTACGAGTCCGGCAGGGACAGCGCCTCCGCCACCGCGTACTGGAAGGGCCCCGACGCCACATACGTCAGGAACTGCTTCGCCGAGCGGACGGCCGTGACCAGTTCCGGCATGGATGTGACCCAGCCCACTCCGCGTTCACACGCCTATTCGTGTTCGGGGTGGGGCAGGTCGCGAGGAGGCTGCCGCGCTGTGCTCTGCCTCGCCTTCTGTCAGCTCTCGTAGTGGTAGCGGCACTGTGCGATCAGGACACCGTCCTCGGTGGCTTTGTGGATCAGTCGGTGCTCGTCGTTGATACGGCGCGACCAGTAGCCCTAGAAGCCGTGCTTGAGCGGTTCCGGTTTGCCGATCCCCTCGTTGTCGTTGCGGGCGATGTCCGCCATGAGTGTGTCGATGCGCTTGAGGATCTTCCGGTCCTGAAGCTGCCACCACAGGTAGTCCTCCCAGGCGCGGGAAGAGAAGGTGATCTTCACTCGTGGCCCTTAGTCGTCGGTCGCCAGCTCGCGTACGGTGCCGCCGCCGTTTTCCAGCTCGTCGATGGACGCGAGCAGGCGCCGGGCGTTCGCGGGACTCCGCAGCAGGTATGCCGTCTCCTTCAGGGACTCGTAGTCTTCAAGGGACACGATGACGACCGGCTCATGTCCGGCCCGCGTGATGACGACCAACGTCCTTGTACGTACAAGGAGGTTCGTCTACCCCCGTGATGTGGGCAAGCGCCGCACGACCGCAGTGACTCGAGGATGCAACGACCGACCCCCAGGGTGACGTCAGTGCGCGAATGCCTTGCGGAGCCGTCAGCCGCCTTCTCCAGAGCCGCATGAGAACCGACCACCAGCCCTGCGCAGGAACGCGAATCCAGTGTTCACAAAACACGTCCGCACTCGAGAAGACATCCGCGCCTGGATCGCCCCCGGGGGCAACGGCCCCAAGCCCTTCACGCGGACCAGGTCCGTTGTTTTTCTGGGACTCTGGACACTAGGCGTCCGGGAATCCGTCCGGGTTCTGCGACTGCCACCGCCAAGTGTCCGTGCACATGTCGTGGATGGTGCGGGAGGCCACCCAGCCCAGCTCGGCCTGAGCCTTGGCAGGGTCCGCGTAGGAGTCCGCGATGTCGCCGGGGCGCCGGGGCGCGTCGACGATCGGGATCTCTCGACCGCTGGCTTCGGCGAACGCCGACACCATCTCGAGGACTGAGGTCGGCGTCCCGGTGCCCAGGTTCCAGGTCGAGACCGACTCCTCTGTCTTCTCCAGCCTGTCCAGGGCGGCGATGTGGCCGGCGGCCAGGTCCTCGACGTGCAGGTAGTCCCGTCGTGCGGTGCCGTCGGGAGTGTTGTAGTCCTTGCCGTAGAGGCGGAGGAGGTCTCGCCGCCCGACAGCGATCTGGGCGAGCAGCGGCATCAGGTTGTTGGGCACGCCTTGCGGGTCCT
The DNA here is from genome assembly GCF_040644035.1 of Streptomyces sp. NPDC047042. Lineage (NCBI taxonomy): Bacteria > Bacillati > Actinomycetota > Actinomycetes > Kitasatosporales > Streptomycetaceae > Streptomyces > Streptomyces sp. NPDC047042. Next base: position 56,155 of record NZ_JBEYVP010000044.1, read on the forward strand.
CGCCGATCATCCCGGACTGGTGGGCACCGACAGGGTTGAAGTAGCGGAGCAGTGCGATCCGCATCTCCGGGTGGGCCGCGGCGACGTCGCGCAGGATCTGCTCCTGCATCACCTTGGTCCAGCCGTAGGGGTTGTTCGCCGAGGTCGGGAACCCCTCCTGCATCGGCACCGGCGCGTGCTCACCGTAGACGGTTGCGGAGGAGGAGAACACCAGCTTCTTGACGCCGTTCGCGCGCATCGCGGTCAGCAGGGAGAGGGTCGAGCCGAGGTTGTTCGAGTAGTACTCCAAGGGCAACGCGACGGACTCCCCGACCGCCTTCAGCCCAGCGAAGTGGATGACCGCGTCGAACGCCCCCTGCGCGAAGAGACGGTCAGTCTCCTCCCGGTCCGTGAGATCGATGACGTGGTGCTCGATAGACGCACCGGACAGTGAATCGAGGCGGCCGATGACCGAGGGCTTGCTCCTGCTGAAGTTGTCCGCGATCACGACTTCGTGGCCCGACGCGACGAGTTGGAGTGTGGTGTGGGAGCCGATGTAGCCACTGCCGCCGGTGACCAAGATTCGCATGACCGAACCCTAGCAGCCGACTTGAATGCGGACAGAGGCAGCTGCCGTCGGTGCGACCAAGTCCTCGGAGGCTTCCTGCGCCACCGCGGGCACGTGCTCCAGGGCATGGGCGACCAACCGAGAACAGCCCGGTCGTACGTCGCCGGACGTGGTTTGGATCACGGTGCCCTCGGCGGGGTGCAGCCCCTCGATGCGGCTGTCATCCGGGCGGCCCACGGAGGGTGCACCATCCTGGGTCGACGCGCTGGCCTCCGATGGGTTCGGCAGTCGGCCACGCACGCTGCCCGCGGCGCGTCGACGTCGGGGAGTTCCCCACTTCGCTCGCCACATGTCGGATCGTCAGCGAACGAACCTCGAGTCCGGGTGCCGAGCGATCTCCGCGGCGATCACGCCGACCAGCGAGCAGCCGACGAGGTGCGCCGGCCGGCCAAGCGACTCAAGCGCGAGGGCGTACCGACCACCAGGGCCAACAATGAGGCGGAAGGTCGGACAGGGGTCCTTGAGCCCGATCACGCGATGGTCGGGAGGCAGTGCCTCTCGAAGCGACCGGTAGCTCAGTGGACGGCCACCGGCAGGATGGATCAGGACGACCACCACACTGGACCCTCGTCGCGACTCAAGGAGCGAACGGACCGAAGGCTCCGCGACCAGCACCGATTGCTCTCGGAGCGTTGTCGCCTGGTAGCCCGCGAACACAGGCAGGCGCACGCCGGGCTCGACCTGGAGCAGGCGAGCGAGCCCGGCAAGCTTCGATGGAGGTGCCACCGAGCTGGACGACGGCGCTCTGGGGCGCCGTCGGCCGATCGCCAGCGCCTGGCCAGTCAGGATCCGCTGATCACCTGTGCCGGCCAAGGGCCCTGGGCCAGCCCGTCTTCGGCAAAGAGCTCGGCGATCCGTCGGCAGGTCATCTGGACACTGCTGTCGAGCTCCGCTGTCCCGGACGCCTTGAGCGTAAGGTTCGCGGCCCGGAAGCCAGTGTCGGCACGCGACGTTCCGGCGACGGCCAAGTCGTCCACACCCACCACGCCTGACAGCTGACGCAGGTCGGAACGACGGACCCGCGAGAGTACCGCACCGGAGCACTGTGGGAAGGCTGGGAAGAGGCCGGCCGCGGCTCCGCTGAGCGGGCCCGTCACGGGCTCGGGCTCGGTCCTGAGAGCGGCGAGCAGCGCGAGTCGGACCAGGTCAGGCCCGCCGACGAGTCGCAGCAGCCGGGTCAGGTGCCCGCCTACCCGCCCGTTGACCTCGATGACGTCCACCCCGGCTGCGCAGACATGTACCTCGGTATGCGTCACACGCCAGGTGACGTCCAAGGCGTCCAAGGCCTGATCGACACAGGCGACCACGGCCGCCAAGTCCTCGGCAGGCAGCCTGGAGGGGATGACGTCTCCCGTGGTACTGACGACATCGGAACCGTCACTGCCCTGTCCGGCCGCGACGGCGACCGGTGTCTTGTCGAAGACCGCGACATGCTGTCGGCCTTGGCCGGTCGACACGGTCTCCACCGAGACGAAGTCGGCAAGCCAGGAGACGCCAGACGGGTGCGAGCCGGGGGCGATGCGCTGCTCGTAGAGGAGACCGTCCCAGCAGAGGCGCGCCGCCAACACACGGTCGAACTCCACCACCGAGTCGATGAACGAGACCCCGCCGCCGCCGACCCCGCGCCGCGGCTTCAGCACGCCAGGAAAGCCGACTTCCTCGACCGCGCGGGCGAAGTCCTCAGCCGAGTCGACACCGACCGCCCACACCTTGGAGACCCCGGCGTCGACCAGTAGGTGACGCTGAGTCAATTTGTCCCATGGATTGCGGGTCTGGGTGGATCCGGCCAGGCCGAGGTCCTGCTCGGCCTGGTCCACGAGGTCCAGTAGATGATCGTTGAAGGTGGTCAAACCGTCCAGGCTCAGCCCGCGCAGTGCCGACCCCGCGTCCCCGTCCAGCACGATGACGTTGCCGAAGAGCTTGCTTGCCACGGTGCACAGGTCAGGAGTGACGGCGGCGGTCTCGGCTTCGACGATCAGCGCGATCTCGCAGACACCCTCCGCCGCAAGGTAGATCTCGGGAAGGGTCGCCGCCCCCTTGGGCGCGTAGACCACACCGAGCCGGGGCAGGTCCTCGTTCGAGACCGCGAGCCCTGCTCTCTCGGCAGCGACAATCCAGTCCTCAAGGTGCGTCAGCGTCGGACCGTGCTGGAGCATCTCCCAGTGGGTGACGGGGACGTCGAAGGTGGCCAGTCGGCCAACTCCCCACGAGCCCCAGTCCCGCATGGGCTCCGCGGCTTCGGTGTCCAGGCCGTCGAGGCGGTCCGGCGTGCTGTAGAAAGCCACCGGTGCGTCGAGCGGGACCGGCGAGAACCGTGACACCGCGAAGGTGTTGGCGGCGTAGACCCTTGTCCGCGCCTCGAAGTCGGCTGCGGTCTCCTCGACGATGTCCCAGACACCGCCCAGGGCCCGGAAGAGGGAGGCGAAGGGCGCCTCCGCACTGAGCTCGCCGACGCCGGCGTTCTGCGCAACCTCCCGTAGCCGGTCGTTCACGACAGTCTCCAGTGTGGGCTGCGCACCTCCCAGCGGCGGGGCGTTGAACATCGCCAGGCTGACCACCTGCCAACCCCGCCTCGTGAGTTCGGCAGACAGCTGCCAGGCCAGATGGGCGCCGGCGCAGAAACCGCCGAGATGCACGGCGCCGACCGGCAATTGGGCTTCCAGGACGTCCGCGAAGTCCTCGGCGATCTCTTCGGTACTGGTCAGAGCCACACCGTCGGCAGCGCTCAGTCCTCGTGACAGAAGCGCGAAGACCGGTCGCCGAAATCGTTCGTCGCCCAGATGTCCCAAGGTGTTGACGCCCCCGCCGACCGCCGGGGCGATCACCAGTGGGACGCCCTCACCGCTCTCCTTGATGGCGATGAGGCGGCTGGTCGCGGGCACCGCGGAGTCGGCCGCGGCCGCCCGCACGAGCTTCCCCAGTCCGCGCACGGTCGGATTCTCGAAGACCGAGTTGAGGGTGAGCTTGCAGCCCAGTGCCTGCCGGAGCGAGCCGGTCAGGGCGGCAGCAGCGAGCGAAGTCCCGCCGCACTCGAAGAAATTGGCATCAAGGCTGGCGGGCCTGGTGCCGAGCACCTTGCCCCACTGCTGGGAAATCACTACCTCGACGGCGTCACGCTCGATCGGCATGGTCACGCTGTACTCCTTGATTCGCTGGTCACCGATGAGACGCGGTGCAGATGATGTAGCCCTTGGGGTCCGTCCAAGGACCCGGGTTCGCGTCGAACCAGTGCTGGACGCGAGCGGTGATCTCCTGCGCGAACCCGGCGTCGGAGGCAGCCTCGGGCGACACCCCACAGAACGAGGAGATCGCGAGGGCGAAGGCGATCAGTGGGGCCGGCTCGGCGAAGACCAGCGCGTTGTCGAACCGCTTGACCTTGGCATGCCCGAAGACCTGCTCCACCATCGGCGGCAGGGAGTCGGAGTGGACACTGTTGATGGGCGGCTCGCTACGCGGAACCCCGAGCGCCCGCGCTGCCGCGGACACGAGGTCCCGCGTACGCCGCGCGGTCACCTGGTGGTTCACGAGCGCGGCGAACGTTCCTCCGGAGGCAAGGATCCGTCGACACTCCGCGACCGCCGCCTCGGGCCGCTCCACGTGGTACAGCATGTGACGTGCGGTGACGATGCTGAACTCCTCGTCGGCGAAAGGCAGTTTCGTGGCGAAGGCGCGGATGGCCTCGACCCCTGGCACGGATCGCGTGGTGTCGACCGCCTCTTGCGAGGTGTCGATGCCGCACAGTCGGCCCGAGTGCCCCTGGCCCGCCAGCGCGTGCAGGAACTTGCCGGTCCCGCAGCCGACATCGAGCAGGCCCGCGGCCGACGGCAGGCGCAGCAGGTCGAAGAGCGCTCGATCGGGGTCGTCTGGAAACTCGCTGTAGCGGCGGTGCGTGTCCATGCGGATCTGCAGGTTGTTCAGGTGCTCGTACTCGGCCTCGGTCACACGGCGGCGTCCGTCCACGGCACACTCCCTTTCTTCATAGCGTCAACACGGGCGACAAGAGCGTGAGCAAGGCGGTCCAGCGCCGCCTGCAACAGGTTGGTCGGCATCGCGAAGGTGATCCGGGCGAAGCGGTGTTCGGCCCCGAAGTCCGGGCCGGGTTCCACCGCCAGGCCGTGCTCGGCCAGCACCTCGTGGGCGCCGCGCTCGGCGAAGGTCTCGCCGAAGTCGAGCCAGCCGAAGTAGGTGGCCTCGCCGGGGGTGTAGCGCACCTCAGGACGGTAGGGCCGTAGGAAGTTCTCGATCACCGTACGGTTGTGCCGTAGTAGCTCGTGGGTGCTCCGCAGCCAGGGACTGTCCTCAGTTCTGTAGGCCGCCTCCATCACGGCCCGCTGGAGCGCTCTGGCCGGCGCGGCCCGGTGGCCCAGGCGGTCCCGGATCTCGGCCACCGCCCTGGCGTCCGGCGACCAGACGAAGGCACCGCCGATACCGGCCAGGTTGTGTGACTTCGTCGGTCCGTCAATCGTGAGCGAAATCCTCGCCACCTCCACCCCGAGGGCGGCGATCGGCGTATGCACTCCGTCGAGGACGAGCCGCGAGTGGAGTTCGTCGGAGACGATCCGCAGCTTGTGTCGCAACGCGAACTCCGCGATGACCTCCAACTCCGCACGGGTGAAGACGTGGCCGGTGGGGTTGTGCGGGTTGCAGAGGTAGACGGCGCGTGTGCGCCGGCTGACGGCCTTCGACAGCTCGCGCCGCAGCGTGGAGGTGCGGTGGTCCGGCGCGACCGGGACCGGCACCGCGGTGGCACCGGCGGCCTGCACCGCGCCCGGGATGTACTTGTACGACGGCGCGAAGTACAGGGCCTCGTTACCGGGCTCCAGGAACTCGTCGAAGATCAGGTACGAGACGGGTACCGCCCCGGCTGCCAACCAGAAGCAGTCTCGCGAGACGCCGGCCCCGTACCGCTCGTTGAAGAAGTCCGCGAGGCGGTCAGCGAGGCCGTCCGTGGTGTACGGCGGCGGGTACGCCAGGGGGTAGCGCAGGCGCTCCGCGATGGACTCCAGGATCAGCGGATCCGTCGGAACGTCCATGTCGGCGATGGACAACGGGATGGTCTGCGCCTCCCGGTCCAGCCACTTGAGCGCGTACGGGCTCTCGGGAAGCTTGATCACCCGGTCACCACTGCACATGCAGGGTTGACAGCGCTCGGACCACGAGGCCGGAGTGCCACACTGGAGGAACGTTTTCGGCGAGACGCAGTCCGGGAAATCGGGAGAGCAGCCCGGCCAGGGCGGTGTTCATCTGTATCCGGGCCAGCGGCGCGCCGACGCAGTGATGCGAGCCGTGACCGAAGGCCAGGTGCGGATTGGGTCGACGGGTCAGGTCGAGCCGCTGGGGGTCGCTGAAGACCGACTCGTCGAAGTTCGCCGAGATCGTCGCGGGCAGCACCGTCTCACCTGCCCGAAACTGTTGGCCGCCGCACTCGGCATCCTCCGTGAGCGTCCGGGGGAAGCCGCCGGAGAGCCCGACGGGCACGTAACGCAGCAGTTCCTCAACCGCATCCGGCATCAGCTCGGGCCGCTCGCGCAGCTGGGCACTGGCGTCGGGCTCGTGCAGCAGGGCGAAGACGGCGCTGGACAGGAAGGTGGTCGAGGTACGGCCACCTGCGACGAGCGCGATGACGAGGTCCACCAGTTCGTCGGAGTCCGAGACGCTCGTACCCGCCAGCGTGGTGCCCGGTTCTGGACCGTCGGATGTCAAACGGCGGAGGTAGGCGGCCAGTTCCGCACGGGGCTCGGGGACGCCGGGGCCGGCCTGGACCCGTCCCATCACCGCATCGGCCAGGCCGAAGAACTCGCCGTGGTCTGCGGTCGGAATGCCGAGAACGGCAGCCGTCGTCAGGTCTGGCAGCGGCTGGGCGAAGCGGCGGACCAGATCCACCGGCTGCGGATCCGCCTCGAGCGCGTCAAGCAGGCCCTCCACCAGGGCCTCGATCCGTGGACCGAAGCGCACCACCTGTCGTGGCATGAAGCACCGCGAGATCTGCCGACGCAGCCGGGAGTGCTCCGGGGGATCCACTGCGAGCAGGGAGCCTTCGGGGAGTAGATCGGGGGTCAGCCGAGGAGTCTGCGGACCGTTGGCGAGCCGCCGCGAGAAACGGGAGTCGGAGAGGATCTGACGCACCTGGTCATGCGTCGTCGCCAGCCAGGCCTCGCCACCCACCGGCATGGTGACCTTCGTCAGCCGGCCGGTCGCGCGAGCCGTTGCGTACTGCGGCTCCAGGGTTGTGTCGTGTGCTCCGCTGAAGGGGTAGTCCACCTCAGTCACCTGCCTTATAGGTTCTGCCGGCAGCCATGACGTAGCAGGGTGCCGCCAGGGTTTGCAGATCAGTGAGCGGATCGCCCTGGACACCGATGACGTCCGCCCGCAGACCGGCTGCGAGTGAACCCACGGTGTGTTCCAGGCCAAGCGCCCGCGCTGTGCCGCCGGTGGCCAGTTCGATGACGCCCAAACAACTCAGGTCGAGATCGCGGTAGTTGTCGAGCGAACGAGGCAGGTCGTCATGTGCTGTCATGCCGATGCCCGAGTCAGTGCCGACGGCGATCCTCACTCCCGCGCCAACCATCCGGTCGAGGTGGCTGCGCCGCTCACGCCAGGGCAGTGCACCGGCCGCGAGGCGGGCCCGGGAGTTGACGGTAACGCTGACGGCGACCCCGGCTGCCGCCATCTCGCCGAGCAGAGCCGGATCGAGGTCGAAGCCGTCCTCGGTCATCCAGGTGCAGTGCTCGATGGTGTCGACGCCGGCGGCGACCGCCTCACGCACGCCCTCCGTTCCGTGCACATGGACCGCCACCCGCATGCCCCGCTCGTGGGAGAGCGCCACAGCGGTCTTCAGGTACCCCGGCGGAAGCTGGCTCCGGTAGGGAGATGTACCCCCGGTCAGGAAGCCGCCGGTGACGACGACCTTCGTCCAGGTCGCGCCGAACTCGCGATTCTCCGCGATCAACGCGTCGATGTCAGGCTCGTCGGTGCAAGCGCCGCCCATCATGTCCAGGTGGCCACCGGGCACGGTGAGCGGGATGCCAGAGGTCGACAATGTGGGGCCTGCCGTCGCGCCGCGGGCGATCTCGGCTGCGAGCCGGTGCTCCAGGTGCCGCGGCGCGCCGAGGTCGCGGCCGGTGGTGATGCCCGCCGCCAACATCCGCCGAGCGTTGCCGCGCATGCCATCGAGGATCGCCTCGTCGTCGGCGCTCGCCAGTACCTCGAAAGGCCTTGGGCCGCCGTCGAGCGAGAGGTGGGTGTGCGCCTCGATAAGTCCCGGCAGCAGGGTGACGCCGGGGAGATCGACGATGACGGCGCCCTCGCACCTTTCGGCGGGGAGTGTGTCCGCGGGCCCGACCCACTGGATGACATCGTCCCGGACGACCAAGCAGCCTCCCGGGATGACGGTTCCCCGCTCGCCGGTGACGAGGCGGTCGGCCCGAAGCACCGTGGTCACCGGTGCCGCCGCGCTACTCACCGTGCTGCTCCTGGCGAGCGCGGTGCCGATCGTGCTCCTGGAAGATCTCGACCACGCGGGTCCCGGGTGCGATGACCGCGGCGTGCGGGACCTGGTCGTCGATCGAGAAGGTCTGCCCGGCCGTCCACTCCGCAGTTTCGTCGCCGCGGGTCAACTGGACGCACCCGCTCAGCACGATGCCCAACTGCGGCCCGTGCCGGTGCTCGGGGACGGAACCGCCGTCAGCGAAGGTCCACAGCACAACCTGGCCGCCCTCCCCGCCGATCAGTCGCCCGTCCGCGCCTGGGAAGTCCACCTCGGCCTGGGGGATCCGCGCGACCCAGTCCGGGTATTCCTGGAAGCTGTTCCGCTTGTCACCGGGCACGGGGGCCTCCGTCTGCGAGGTCGAGTTCCTGATAGGCATGGGACGATTCCTCTCCGAAATTGCGCGGCCCGAGCAGGCGGTAGTAGTCCAGCCGCAAGGAGCACATGGCACGCTCCATCAACCGCAGGGCTTCGGCGGCGCCTTGGGCCAGCTCCTGGGCGTCCAAGGACGCGAGGAGCGCTTGGTCGTGCCGGGCGTGCTCCAGCCCGGCGCTGTCGAGCTGACGCCACAACCGCAGCAGGATCACGGCATACTCCTGCTCGTACGGCTGGGCCTTCGCGAGCTGGAACCAGGAGATCAGGGCGAACTGAAAGATGGTCAGGACGTCTGACCTGCCGTCACTCAGGCGGGTGAGCGCGGTGGGTAGCACGGCCGGAGCCTGCTCACCAGCGCCGGGGCAGAGGAAGCGCGCCAGCAGCGCGCCGACGGTCTGCTCGGCCTCGCCGCTCGACATCATCAGCTTGGTGCTGAGGTCCCGGCCGCGCACGAGGTGCCGGATCCGCTCCGCTGACAGCGTGCTGCCAAGGGTCTTCAGCGCCGGTGCGCCGGTCAGTTCCCGGTAGCGCTTGACCCGCTGGCCAGGACGCTGCGTCACGGCCTGCAGCGCCTCCAGCAGCAGCTTACGGATCTTGTGCTCGGCGCCGCTCCGCTCACTTTGCCCGGTGGACCCGGCCGGCTCCTGGACCAACAGGTAGTTGGCCAGCTGGTGGACGACCACCTCCAGGGCCTCACGGCGTCTCAGCGGCGGCCAGTCGCAAACCAGCCGCGCGCTTCGCACCGGTCGATGGTCGAGCCCGAGTACCAGGTCGGCGCCGAAATAGGAGCGGACCTGCGGCAGCCGTGCCCGGCGCACGGTGAAACACGTGGTCACGATGGTCGGATCGACCGCACCTGCCCGCTCCACGATTCCGCGCTCGAAGGACTGCCGGTCGAACGGGTCGTCGGCGATGGCCACGAAGTCGATGTCGGACGCCAGTGCGTACCGGGAGCCGTTCCAGCGGACCGCCGGCTCGCCCCGGGCGATCGAGCCCGCGATCACGAGGTCCACCGCGCCGCCGCCGAACCGCGCGGTGTAGGCCGCCGCCTCGGAGATCACCGCACTCAGCTGGTCTGCCACCTGCTGCCTTGCGTCCGCCGGGACGAAGACACTGTGTGAGAAGAAGTCGGGAAGTCCGACGCCGTCACTGCTGCTGTTGCGCGTCATCGTTCAGTCCATTCCGCTTAGCCGGGTAGGCGCTGCGGACAGCGGCCATGTCGAATGCGCCCGCGCCGACGGACACGGCCCGGGAGAACTGTTCGGCGATCTTCTCGGCGAGGGGAAGGCTGGTACCCAGGGAGACACCGGCCGCCGCGGCGTAGGCGACGTCCTTGCCGAGGTTCGTCACCGAGCACATCACGTCGTCGAAGGCGAGTTCCGCCATCTGGCGCCCCTTGGACTGTGCGACCGGAGCGGCCCAGCCCCAGCTGCTGAGAGTGCGGACGACCAGTTCGGGGTCGAGCTCGCAGGCCTCGGCCAGACTCAGCGCCTCGGCCAGGCCGACGAGGGCACTTGCCGCAGCCAGGTTGTGCACCAGCTTGTAGCGCATGCCTGAGCCGACCTTTCCGAAGCGGATGATCTCGCCGCAGAAGACGCCGAGGAACGGCGCGAGGTCGTCGAGGTGCTCGGACGGTCCGCCTGCGAAGGCGATCAGATCTGCCTCGGCAGCGCGTTGCCGACTCCCGGTCAATGCGCAGTCGACAGCCCGCACACCCCGCACTCGGCACTCGTCGGCCCAGCGATCCGTGAACTGCACGGACAGCGTCGAACATTCGACCGCGTAGTTCCCGGGCCGCAGTGTGCGCAGCGCGCCGCTTCTGCCCAGCCAGACGCTCTCGGCAGCCGCATCGTCCGAGACAAAGGACAGCACGATGTCGGCCCCGTCGGCGGCCTCGGCGGCCGAGCCGCACAGCTCGTCGCCCGCGCAGGACAGCTCTTCGATTCGCGCCCTGGTCCGGTTGTAAAGCCTGAGCCGGTGCCCGGTCGCGCGCAGGTGAACAATGATCTCGCGCGCCATGATTCCGGCGCCCAGCACGGCGACCGTGCTCATGGAGTTCACGATTCCGCCCTGGTGTAGAGGCACCACACCATGGAGGGGTTAAACCGCTTCATGATCTTCAGCCGGGTGCCGTCCACTACGTCTACCGACCCGATGCAGGCATCTGTCGCGCCATCCTCGGCGAGGGCGACCGCCTTCGGCTTCGCCTCGACGTAGACCCGATGCGAGTCGGGGGACAGCGCGTCGGCAAAGGTCTTGGTCGCGGGGTGCAGCGCTATGGACCGCACGTCGCTGAGCGTCTCTACACGATCCGGATTGACCGCCACACACATCGGCTTGGTGGCTGCGGACCAGACATGCCGGAGTGTCAGTTTTCCCAGGTAGCGGAAGTGCAGGTCTACCCAGGTGTCTTCGGCTGTCCCGCCCGCCCGGTCGATGTATCCGGCTGCCACTAAGGCGGCAGCATCTGTCTGGACCGCGTACTCCATGGCCTGTGGGAAGGACTCCATCAGGTGTGTCCGGCGGAAGACACGCGCCGCATGATGGGCGTCGGTGCCCACAGGCCCCAGCGTTGCGACCAGAGGTATCTCCGCCGCCAGGGCCCGGAGGCCCTCGGCGGTGCTAGGCCGACCGTTCATGAGCGTTCGCCGTTCCTACCGCGCCAGGCGTCCCAGGCCGAGTTGACGATATCGGCGAGGTCATATCTGGATTCCCAACCGAGCTCTGCCCTGATGCGATCGGCGCAAGCGACAATTTGTGCCGGATCCCCGGGGCGCCGCGGCATTACCATCGGCTCCGCCGAACGGCCGATTGTGTCCTGAATGGTGTCCACCATTTCTTTTACTGATACTCCGGTTCCTCGGCCGATATTAAGGACGAGCCCGGTACCGGGCTGCTGCTCGAGCCGTCTCACTGCCGCGACGTGTGCGGACGCGACGTCCGCGACGTGGATGAAGTCCCGGATGCAGGTGCCGTCGTGCGTCGGATAGTCTCGGCCGTAGAGCACCGGAGCCCGGCCGCTGGTCAGTCGGTCCAGCGTGGCCTGCACAAGGTTGCCCGAACCGACGTCCCCCAGTTCCGGGGCAAGCGCCCCGGCCACGCCGAAGAATCGCAGATTGACGTATTCAAGGCCGCGCGAATTACCCAGGTATTCCACCAGTCGCTCGCCGGCGAGCTTGGTCATCCCGTACGGGCTGAGCGGGGCGCAGGGAGTGTTTTCACCGACGAATTCCAGGTCCGGCTCGCCGTAGACCGCCGCGCTTGACGAGAATACAAGTTTGCGTACCCGCGCCTCGAGTGCCGACTTCAGGAGCGTCTGCAAGCCGTTCAGGTTCTGCTGGTAGTAGCAGAGCGGGTCTGCGTACGATTCGGCCGGATCTCGCTTTCCAGCGAGGTGCAGGATTCCGTCGATCGAATAGTCGGTGAAAATTCGGTCGAGCAGGTCGCGGTCCAGCACGCTGCCCAGAACCAGCGGCATACCAACCGGCAGCCGGTTGCGCAGGCCGGTGGAGAGGTCATCGAGGATGATGACCGAGCGGCCGTCGTCACTGAGCATTCTTGCGACATGTGCGCCGATATATCCCGCTCCACCGGTAACGAGCCACGTCATCTCATTGCCTTTCGAATCCCCGCTGTTCTGTGTCAGTGGACCGGCGCCGACTCGGCGTCCTGTGTCGAAGGGGCATCCTTGGTTGTGTGCCCGATGTGTCGGATGGCCGGAGCAAGGGGCAGCAGGAGGTGCACGACGAGATGCAGAATCGTTACTGCGAGCAGGCACTCCCGCACGCCCGTGTGCTGGACGGCGGTTCCCACCAGCAGGTAGCCAAGTGGCGAGAACGCCAGCGAGCCCATCCAGTCATAGGAGCTGATGCGGGAGATGAGGCCAGGTGAGACGTTTTCCTGCAGCGTCGTCTCCCAGAGGGTGTCCGCGGCGTTCAGCCCGGCCGAGGACAGCGCGGCAGCGATCAGGATCACCGCCAGCGGCGCGCCGATCCACAGCGATCCGAAAAATGGCACGTCGAGCAGCAACACCAGCAGGGAGGCCACGAGCGGCCGCCGGGCGCGCCACCGCAGCAGCGGGAGCGCGACCAGGATGGCACCCACGCTCCGGGCGGTCAGGATCGCCGCCCAGGCTCCTGGCCCAAGTCCGGTACGCGACATCTGCGGACCGATGATGAAGACGGCCGGCAGCACGGTCGCCTGGTAGACCGCGAAGCTCGCGACCATCAGCCAGACCCACCGGAGCGCGACGAAGGCGCTCCAACCCTCCGCAGCCTCCTTCAGCACGTTCTTGTTCGCCGGCGCCGTCCTGCTGCCGCGCGGAAGCCGGGCCATCGCCGCGGCGGAGAAGACAAAGCTTGCGGCGTCCACGACGAAGACCCAGCCTGGCGCGGTACTGACCACCAGCAGGCCCGCCATTGCAGGCCCGACCACGCTGCTGGTGCTGTTGGCCAGCCTGAGCAGGGAAATCGCCTGCTGCAACGACGTACGCGGGGCGAAGTCCTGAACCGCCCCTCCAGTCGCCGGCAGTTGAAGTGCCCGGGCGCTGCCGGAGACCAGTTGGACCGCTGCCAAGCTCCAGACTTGTGCCCCGTGTCCCAGTAGCAGTGCGGCGGTGCATAGTTGGCACAGGGCCAGCACAACGTCGGTTGCCAGCAACAGGGAGCGGCGCTCAAGCCGGTCACCGAGCACTCCGCCGAGCAGGAGAAGAAGGATCCGGGGCAACATTCCGGCACCCATCACCAGACCGATGTCGCCCGCGTCCCCTCCGGCGGAGAAGACAGCGAACGGCACCGCGACCAGCACCATGCTCGACCCGAGCTCCGACACCGAACGGCCCACGCAGTAGGTCCGGAAGGACGCCACTCGCAGAACTTGCAGATCAGCCGAGAGTTTCATCGCTCACTTCATGTGACATTGCCGCGAGGCGAACGCGGTCGGCCTTGCCCGCCGTTGTCCGAGGCAGCGCGGAGGTGATCGAGAACCACTGGGGCCGCAGCCCGGTCGGCAGCCGACCCGCCATCCAGGTCCTCAGCCGACGAATCGTCAGATCGTCGGGGGCTGCAAGAAAGGCAGCCAGCTGTGCGCGGCTTGGGTCGTCTGCGTACCGCAGCAGCACGACGGCCTCGCGCACCTGGGGGTGCTCCTCCAGCACGCTCTCGATCTCGCCCAGTTCAATGCGATACCCGCGGAGCTTTATCTGGCTGTCGGTCCGCCCCAGGAACTCCAGGGTTCCATCGGCGCGGTACCGCGCCCGGTCGCCCGTCCGGTAGCACCGCGCCAACCCCTCGGGAGTTTGCAGTCGGACGAACTTCTGCCGGGTCAACTCCTCCTGGTTCAGGTAACCCTGGGCCAGTCCGGCGCCGTAGATGATCAGTTCGCCGGAACCGTCTTGGGCAGTGTCGCCCGGTTCGATGAAGACTCCCGTACCGGGCAGCGGCGAGCCGAGGGAGATGTCGCCCTCGGGCCCGACACGAGCGGCGGTGGCCCAGATGGTCGCCTCCGTGGGACCGTACACATTCCACAGTTCCTTGCACACCGGGACCAGGCCGTCGGCCAGCGTCCGCGTCATCGGCTCACCGCCACACCAGATCCGGCTGTCGGCCGCGCCGCTCCAGCCCCAGGCCAGTGCCAACCGCCAGAAGCTGGGGGTCGCCTGGATCACCTCGGGGTTGTGGTCCGCCACGATCCTCTCGAAGACCTCGGGATCGAGCCGGGCCTCGACGGGTGCGGCGAGGACGCTGCCGCCCACGGCAAGCGGCAGCAGCATCTCCGCCATCGAAATGTCGAAGGACATCGCGGTCATCGCGAGCATGGACTCGCCCGGCGCGAGACCTGGCACGCGCGCCAAGCCTTGGAGCCTGGCCAGTAGGGCCTCCTGGGACACCACTACGCCCTTGGGACGGCCGGTGGAGCCCGAGGTGAAGAGGACGTAAGCAACCCCGTGGAAGTCCCCACCGACCGGCTCAGCGCCACCCGCGTGCTCGAGCTCGACGACGGTCAGGGCGCCGTCGGCCTCCTCCTGGAGCAGCAGCCCGGGGCGGGAGTCTGCCAGCACCATCTCCCTGTGGTGCGCCGGACTGTCCTGGTTCAACGGCAGGACCGCGCAACCAGCACGCCCCGCAGCAAGAAGGGCGACCACACCGGCAGTCGGGCCGGCGGCGTCCAGCGCGACCAACCCGCCCGGTCCGAGACGGCTGCCGATAGCCTCCGCCAACTCGGCCGAGCGTTGTAGCAGCTCCTGGTAGGTCCAGGTGTGCGTGCCGCAGATGGCGAGCTGTTGCGGGATGCGCTGGGCGTGGGCTGAGAAAACCTCCCAGAGGGTACCCGGCAGCTCAGTCACTCTGGCCTACCTGGGTCAGACGGCCGGCGATGCCCCGCGGAGTCGGGTCGCGCACCACGTCGGTCAGCGAGATCCGGACACAGGACCGCTCCTTCAGCCGGCCGATGAGTGTCAGGGCCAGCAGTGAATTCCCCCCGAGCTCGAAGAAGTTGTCGTCCGAGGCGACAGCTCCGCAGTCCAGGATCTGCTCGAACAGGCCTGCCACGTCGTTCGCGTCCATGTTTCCTTTCGCCATCTCTTCGAGGACCGGTTGTGCCGAGTCAGCGCCCATTTACGACTTCCCTGGTCGCGGCGGCGTTCAGGACGCCGCCGTAAAGTTCCTTGAAAACGGCACCGCGCATCGCCTTGGGCGTCATCGCGTCGAGTCCGCCGCGCAGGTTCCTCAGCCCGTGTTCCATCCCAAAGCGGGCGGGCTGGTGGAACAGCAGGCTCACGTAGACAGCGAGTCTTTCCGGACTGTCCTCGCCGGTCAGCGCGATCTCGTAGACCTCCAGCTGGTCCTGCCACCGCAGAGCGGTCGTCACCCCTTCCACACCGCCCGCGCGGGCGGTGAAGACGGTGAGTTCCACTGACGGGCAGTCGTCCCACTGCGCGTATCGCATGCGGACGAATTCCGGATGGTCGGGCTTGCCCTTCCTGATGTTGTGCTGGGCGATCACCTCGGCTGCTTCGTCCTCGACCTCTGACCAGGTCCAGACCGCCGTCGCCACCTGCTGCTCAGCGATCAAGTTGCGATCGCGGCGCAGTACTCGCCTGACCTGCGAACTGCAGCGCTCCTCGCTGTCGTCGGCGAGAGCATGTGGGAACTGTGCCTCCTGCCCCAACGGTGCCCAGGCGATCCGGCCCCCGGTTGCGCGGTCGAGGAGGTCCCGTGCCGCACCGTACAGATAGGGGAAGATCAGCCCGCGACCCTCTGTCGCGGCGGCATGCGCCGCAGCGGCCAGAACCGGCCGGAATCCGGTCTCGTCCTGCAGAGCGCGGTCAACGTGCAGGCCCGAGCGGAGATCTGCGTTCCCACCAACTAGCAGGCAGGAGCCGGGAGTGTTGGTTTCGGTGCTGCCCGCTGGAAGCGGCCACGCCATCGAGTCGTAGGCAGGATCAGCCCAGGCCGCTGAGCGGAATGTGTACAGCGGAACCACAGCCAGCAGCCGGTCGCCATCGGTCGCGCGGACGTACTGGACCTTCCAGCGGCCGTCCCGTTCGCGCTGCCTGGTCCGGTGATAGCAGGCAACGGCGCCTCCCGAGCTGTCGAGCCTGTCGAACTGGTCTGGGTCCACTGTCTGGAGGCTCGGGATGAGATCAACGACCACGGATGGCCTCCGGCCGCCTGTACTGCGCATTTTCGAGTTCACTGCTAAGCATCTGCCGAAGCCCGCAGCGCCGCCGAGAGCAACGAGATTTTTGTCATCACTTCAGCACCGGAGAATTGATCCTGGGCTGGCGTAAACTCCGCCACCGGGAAATCCATTGCCGGGATGACAGGCGCACCCTGAGTCGACTGTTCGGCCGGACCGGACAGCGCCTGGCTGGTTGCCAGCAGAAATCCCAGCCAGGCCAGATAGCGACCCGCCAATTCCGCAGCGAGGCTTCTCGCGTCCGAGTCGTCCAGTCCCTGGTCGACCAAATGCGCGGTCAACTCGGCGGAAAGTACTGTATCCATCTGCTCCAGTCGAGCGGTCGGCTCCAGTTCCGGGCACGGATCCGCAAGGACTCGCACCCCCAATTGGCGCCGTATGGCCGAATACTCAGCTGCAAGAAGTTCTCCGCTCGGCCAGGTCGGGTCGACCAACAGGCAGCCGACCTCCAGAGAATCTGCCAAAAGATCGGCGAACCGCAACGCAAGCGCCGCTGCGCTGCAGTACGCCACCACGATCAGGCGGTCGGTCTCCCGCTGCCTGAGCCAGGAATCCGCGTAACCCCGGGCGATCGCTTCGAGGCTTCGATAGCCGGCCCCGATCCCGTCTCCGACCGGGTCGACCCTGGAGAGCGCATAGCCGACCGCATTGCCCGCGACCGTCGAGCTCAGTCGCTCCTTTATGGTCGGCGAGTCGAAGTCGATGACCAGCACAGAATCTCCCGACCGCGGTGAAATATCGATATCCTCAATCTGAAAGAGAGGGTGATCACGGCCTGCCATATGAACCGACAACTCCTTTCTCGTGCGACGTGCCAGTATTCGATCTCCACCACGCCGCGAAGGGGACATTTTGAGGGTCGGCGCATCTCGATTGAGAATCTGATTGTGAACCCACGAGGCGGTCGGTCGTCGGCCAATATGGTCCAGATGCCGTTGCGAATGAGAATGATCATACGCAGATGATCTTGGGGGTATCTAGGCCTTGATTGTAAACAGAAAGCAATGATGTGCCCGCCCATTGCCCCTAAATTGGCATTAGGTCGCGTCAATCAACCCTAAAAAGGACATTCCCTGGCGCTTGAGGCGACCGGCTTTGCGGAAGGCATCGCCCTCGACGGCGACACCCCCGACTGCGTGGGCGGCCGCCGCCCACGCATCAACCGTGACGGCCAACGAGCCCAGGCCGAAGGCCGCAAGATCGAAGCAGAGTTCGGCCTGCGCCGCCTCCAACCCGGCGATGATTTGGGTTACCGGCCAGGTGGCCCGCTGAGGAGCGGACGCCGTGCGTGACCTCCTCCTGGAGGAGTCGGGTGATGTGCGTCTGGGGGCGAAGACATGAAACTGGTTCGTCCGTCGCCCAGCATGACGCTGATGGCTTCCTCCTCATCTGCTCCAACCAGCGATCGAGCGCACTGGTCTCCCGACTGGAGTCGATCGAGCGGAGTAAGGGCGTGCGCACGCATATCTCAGTCGGGGTGGAACACAAGCGGTCCCGCTCCGCCACCAGGCCGGCCCCGCTCCGAGCCGAACGCCTGGCTACGGGTGCGACATTCTCGCCGTGGTAATGGCACGACGTGGTCAAACCGAGGTCGTGGGTTCAAGACACGCATGCCCGGAATCGCCTATCGCCCATCGAGGCTGGTCATCGATCGAGCCTCACCGTCTCGCAGCTTGGTGTCACCACCGCTGGAGGCGTGCCGAGGCTTCCTGAAGGACTTCGGGTTTCTTGCAGAAGGCGAACCGTACGAAGGGCGCGCCCTCCTCGCGGTGGGCGTAGGAGACCGCGTCGGGGATGGCGACCACGCCGGCGCGTTCCGGCAGGGCTCGGCAGAAGGCGAAGCCGTCGCCGTCTTTGGACAGCACAGCGCCGAGGGGGCGGATGTCGGTGGT
This sequence comes from Streptomyces sp. NPDC047042, assembly GCF_040644035.1. Classification (NCBI taxonomy): domain Bacteria; kingdom Bacillati; phylum Actinomycetota; class Actinomycetes; order Kitasatosporales; family Streptomycetaceae; genus Streptomyces; species Streptomyces sp. NPDC047042. Next base: position 74,213 of record NZ_JBEYVP010000044.1, read on the forward strand.
GACCAAGTAGGTGCCCGAGGGGTGGAACACCTTGAAGTCGGCCTCCGTGAGCCACGCTGACAGGAGATCCCGCTTGAACTCTCATGTCCTCGCGGAACGCCTCGAAGTGGCTGTCCGGGAGCGTCAGTGCCTCCGCCACCGTGTACTGGAAGGGGCCGGAGACCACGTTCGTCAGGAACTGCTTCGCCGAGCGGACGGCCGTGACCAGTTCGGGCGTGGATGTGACCCGGCCCACGCCGTGTTCACGCACTCATTCGCCTCTTTGGCACCGCACACCGTACGTCTTCCGAGTCGCGCCTCGCACTCGCCACGCCAAGATTCCACTGCCCCTCTGCTTGATCGGGCCATGTCACTATCCTGGCTCGGCTGCGGGGGCAGGCACAGGGGGCAGGCACGGGGGGGAAGGCAGGCAATGACGAATCGGTTTCCGAAGCCCGGCGCGCTGGGGGAACTGCTGCGCGGGTACCGGTTCGCGGCCGGGCTCGGTCAGCGGGCGCTGGCCGAGCGGGCGGGGATCAGTGTCCGGACCCTGCGTTACCTGGAGCAGGGCCACGTCCGCCGGCCGCACGCCGACTCGATCCGGCAACTGGTGGCGGCGCTGGACCTGTCGGGTGCCGCGCGCACCCGGCTGCTGGAGGCCGGCGAAGCCGCGGCATCCTCGCCGCGGACGGCAGGACTGCGGGTGACGGTCCTCGGCCCTCTGGCGCTGCACCGTGACGGCAGCCCCGTCGAGCTCCCGTCGGTACTGCGGCGCAGCCTGCTGGGACTGCTGGCCATTCAGCCGGGCGTGGTGGTCGGTACCGACGAGATCGTCGACGTGCTGTGGGGGGAGCAGCCGCCACGTACCTGTCGCCAACTGGTGCAGACCTACGTCAGACACCTGCGTGATCTGATCGACCCCGGCCGGCCGGGGCCGGACGCGGGGCGCGTCCTGCGGGCGACCAAAGGCGGGTACCGGGCCGATCTGTCGGCCGAGGAATCCGATGTGGCGGCCTTCGACGAGCTGCTCGACCGGGCCCGGCGCGCCGAGACCGAGGGGGACAGCGCCGCCGCGCTGGAGGCGTACGGCCGAGCGCTGCGATGCTGGCGAGGACCGGTGCTGGCCGATGGCGGGGAGCGGCTCCGGGCACATCCTGCGGCGGTTGCGGTCGGCTGTCGTCAGGTCGTGGCGGCTGTGGCCCGGGCGGACCTGGCGCTCGCGCTCGGCAGCGCGGAGGACGTGGTCGCCGACCTGCGTGAGCTCAGTACGCGCGAGCCGCTGCACGAAGAACTCGCCGGCCGGCTGATGCTGGCCCTGGCCGCGTGCGGCCAGCAGGCGGCGGCGCTCGACGTCTTCACGCGGATCAGCGGGCGGCTCGACGCCGACCTGGGTCTTCAGCCCTCTGCGGCACTGTGCGCCGCGCAGCTGCGGGTACTCCGCGGAGAGGTCTCCCCGGAGCCGCCCCCCTTACTCGCCTTACCCGCGCGGGTGTCGCCTCACGCCGCCGACGGGCCCGTCCCGGCGCAGCTTCCCTGGCCGACGCCGGGCTTCACCGGCCGGGCCGATCAGTTGCGGCAGTTGGACGCCCTGCTTCCCGACCCGGCGCCGGGGGACGGCCATCACCAGCCGCAGGGGACGGTGCTTGCGGCGATCACCGGTACCGGTGGTGTGGGCAAAACCGCCCTGGCGGTGCACTGGGCGCACCGGGTGCGCGACCGCTTCCCGGACGGCGAGCTGTTCGTGGACCTGAGAGGTCACTCGGCGCAGGTTCCGGTGCGTCCGGTCGAGGCGCTGGCCCGGTTCCTGCTGGCGCTGGGCGTGGCAGCGGAGCGGATTCCCGGCACGCCCGAGGCCGCTGCCGACCTGTACCGCACCCTGTCCACCGGACGGCGGATGCTCGTCGTGCTGGACAACGCCGTGGACCCGGAGCAGGTCCGGCCGTTGCTGCCCGGCGGGCCCGGCTGCGTGGTACTGGTCACCAGCCGTGACCGGCTGGCCGGGCTGGCGGCCCGTGACGGCGCTCGCCGTATCGGAGTGGACATGCTCACGCCCGAGGAATCCCGGCTGCTGTTGCGCCGTATGGTCGGCGAGAGCCGCGTCGACGAGGACCCGCAGGCCGCGGCGGACCTGGCCCACGCCTGCGGCCACCTTCCGCTGGCCCTGCGGATCTCCGCCGCCAACGTCGACAACACCCCCTGGCGTACCCTGCGCGACCAGGCCGACGAACTACGCGAGGGCGACCGGTTGAACGCCCTGTCCGTCACCGGCGACCGGACCACCGCCGTTCGGACTGCCTTCAGTCTCTCCTACCACGCCCTCGACGCCCCGGTCCGGCGGATGTTCCGCCTGCTGGCGCTCCTGCCCGGCCCGGAAACCGGCCTCCAGGCCGCCGCCGTCGTCACGGGCACCACCATCGAGGACGCCGCCCGGCTGGTGGAGCGGCTCACCGCCGCCCACCTGCTCCGCGAGCACCGGCCCGGGCGCTACCGCTTCCACGACCTCGTGGCGCTGTACGCCGCCGAACGGCTCCGCCTGGAGGAGACCGGTACCTCCCGCCGAGCTGCCTCCGACGCCCTCCACGCCTGGCTGCTGGCCACCGTGGATCGCTGCGCGCTCCTGCTCTACCCCGGGATGAAACAGCGCCTGCCCGGTGACGAGAACGCTGCCCGCAGCGATGCGGAGCTGCCGGAGATCACCGACGCCACGGCGGCGATGCGCTGGCTGGACGCTGAACTGCCCAACCTGGCGGCGGCCGTTCACCAGGCCGCCGCCGAGGGCCGTCCCACGGCCTGGCTGCTCGCCAATGCCCTGCGCGGCTACGCCTGGATACGCAAGCACACGGTGGACTGGACGGCCCTCGGCCAGGCCGCTCTGGCCGCTGCCGGCGCCGCCGGGGAGCCTCTCGCCGAGGCCGCCATGCACCATGTTCTCGGCCACGCGCAGGTGCAGCAGGGCCGCGCCGACATCGCGACCACCCACTTCGAGCAGTTGCTCGCCCTCGCCGAGGCCGCCGGGTGGCCGGAGGGCGCCGCCATCGCGCATACCAATCTCAGCATGATCACCCGGCTCAGCGGCCGGCTGCGGCGCAGCGCGGAGCACCTGGAGCGGGCCATGGAACTCGACCGGCACGGCGGCCTGTCGGACGGGCACCCCGTCGTCCTCGGCAACCTCGCCCACGTACTGCGTGACCTGGGCCGCCTGTCCGAGTCCCTCGACTGCCTCGTTCGGGCACAGCGCCTTCCGGCGGCCCTGGACAACCAGCACAATCAGATACGGAGGCTGGCCGACCTCGGCCGCGTCCGGCACCTGCTCGGCGACACGGCGGATGCGACGCGCCACCTTCGAGCGGCCCTGACGACGGCCAGGGAGTGCGGCGACCTGGGGGGCGAGGCGTATGTGCTGCGGCTGACCGCCTCTGCCCACAGGGACGCGGGCGACCTCGTCCGAGCCCTGGAACTGGCACGGACCGCCACCGCCCTCAGCGACCAGGACGTCGACGGATACTTCCGGGCCGCCGCCCGCCTCACCTTCGGCAGTGTGCTGCTCGCCCTCGACCGCCCAGGCGAAGCCTCCGAGGCGTGGCGGGAGGCGCTGAAGCTGGCCCGTGAGCGTGGCGCGCATGATCTGGAGGCGCGCTCCCTGATCGCGCTGGCGTCCGCTCGACGTCCCCTGGACCGCGAAAAGGCGGCGACAGCGCTGGGTATCGCCCGCCGCACGGAGTACGTCCTGGTCGAAGGCGAGGCACTGACCGTCCTGGCCCGGGGCGGCCTTGAACACGGCGAACCCGCCGTCGCGGCCGACTACGCCCGCCAGGCCCTGGTCATGCACCGCCGCTCCGGCCACCGCAAGGGTGAGGCACAGGCCCTGGACCTGCTCGGCCGGGCCGTCGACGCAACGGGCGAGGAGGACCCCGCGCCGTACTGGCGAGAGGCCCTGGAGATCTTCGACGCGCTTGGCAACCGCCACGCCGCAGCAGCACGACAGCGGCTCGTCACCGCGGAGAGTGGCGTGTGCAGCCGGCACCGGGACAACCCGGACACCTCTGCCGATTCGACAACACCCGGACCGGGCGCCTCACCCGCACCGGTGCCATGACCTTGTGCCGCCCGGATCACGCTGTGAGCCGGTGGGGCCCATGCGGCGTCGAGCAGGTGCGGTCGGAGGGCGGCGATCGGGGCTGCTTGCCGAGGGTGGGGAGCCCAAGCGCGGCAGAGCCCCGGCCGGGCACCCCTGAGAGGGGAGCCCGGCCGGGAGGACGGTCAGGCCCGCGGCGGTTGCAGCGGTTCGGACGCCCTTGCTGGTGGACGACGTACCGGACGACGTGTGGCGGCCGAACGCGTCCCGGTCGTGGACCTGGTTGAGGTCAGAGCGCTGCGACCTTCTTCCAGGTCAGTTCCCTCTGGTCGCCGTGGCGCCAGCCGCGGGTGCGGACCGGGTCGGTGCGGGGCTTGTCGCGCTGGTCGAGATAGGGGCTCCTGGCGTCGACGTTCTGCCCGCTGTCGTAGTAGGACTGCAGCGCCGCGGCATCCCAGCCGTCCCCGCTCTCCTGTCCTCCCCAGGACCAGAGTTCGTCGTGCGCGCCGCCGCCGCTGCTCCCCTCGGGCTCCATCACCACAGGGGTCTCGTTGCCACCGTGGAAGGCCATCACCTGGTCCTTGCCCAGGTTGTACAGCGAGAACTGCCCGTCGATGCCGAACTGCTTCCACCGGCAGTAGAAGTTGCCCTTGGCGGCCTCCTTGGACATCATCCAGGTTCCGTTGTTGTCGGGCGAGGCGCACAGCACGGCGTCGGTGAACCTGCCGTTCTGCAGCCACATCCCCGAAGCGGTGGCGGCGGCCGAGGCCGACGTGGCCGGCGCAGCGGTGATGCAGAGCGCGGCGAGGCCGACCGCTGCGGCGAGGCGGGCCCCGAGGCGGCGTCGGCTCTGAGAAACCATTGTGGGGGAAGACATGTGAAGAAACTCCCTACCTGTGTTTTAGGACTGACCGTCCCTCCGTCAGCTCCGGAGTGGACATGCCAAAAGTAGGGTTGGGGTGCGTGTACCGCGCCGCACGCGCGACGCAGCGGAAATCCCCTGCTGGCGGCGGTGATGCGGCAAGAACCGGCAGAACGTGGGGCGGCGGTGAGCGGGCGGGGTCAGTGCGCGAATGCCTTGCGGAGCCGTTCCGCCGACTCCTCCAGTACCGATGTCCGCTTGCAGAACGCGAAGCGGACGAAGGGGGCGCCCTGCTCCCGGTGGTCGTAGAAGACCGCGTTCGGGATCGCGACCACTCCCGCCCGTTCCGGCAGTGCGCGGCAGAAGGCGAAGCCGTCCGTCTCGCCGAGGGGGCGGATGTCCGTCGTGATGAAGTACGTGCCCGACGGGGTGAAGACGTCGAAGCCCGCCTCCCTCAGGCCCGCCGACAGCAGGTCCCGCTTGGCCCGCATGTCCGCACGGAACTCCTCGAAGTACGAGTCCGGCAGGGACAGCGCCTCCGCCACCGCGTACTGGAAGGGCCCCGACGCCACATACGTCAGGAACTGCTTCGCCGAGCGGACGGCCGTGACCAGTTCCGGCGTGGATGTGACCCAGCCCACTTTCCATCCGGTGAACGAAAACGTCTTCCCGGCGCTCCCGATAGAGACCGTCCGTTCGCGCATCCCCGGGAAGGAGGCCAGCGGCAGATGTCCGGCGTCGTCGAAGACCAGGTGCTCGTACACCTCGTCGGTGATCACCAGCAGGTCCCGTTCCACGGCGAGCTGGGCGATCGCGGTCAGTTCCTCGCGGGTCAGGACGGTGCCGGTCGGGTTGTGCGGGGTGTTGATCAGGAGGAGGCGGGTGCGAGGCGTCACCGCTGCCCGCAGTTCGTCCAGGTCCAGGCGGAACGAGCCCTCGTGGGGGCGCAGTGTGACCGGTACGCGCGCCGCGCCCGCCATCGCGATGCATGCCGCGTAGGAGTCGTAGTAGGGCTCGAGGGCGACGACCTCGTCCCCGGGCTCCACCAGGGCCAGCAGGGCCGCCGCGATGGCCTCCGTGGCGCCCGCCGTCACCAGTACCTCGCGGTCGGGGTCGTACGACAGCCCGTACCGGCGTTCCTGGTGTGCCGCGATCGCCGTACGCAGCTCGGGGACGCCCGGGCCGGGCGGGTACTGGTTGCCGCGGCCGTCGCGCAGGGCCCGTACGGCCGCCTCGCGGATCTCCTCCGGGCCGTCGGTGTCCGGGAAACCCTGGCCGAGGTTGATCGAGCCGGTGGCGACGGCGAGCGCCGACATCTCGGCGAAGATCGTCGTCCCGAACTCGGCGAGCCGGCGATTGAGGAAGGGGCGTTCGCTGCTGGTCATGGTCGTCATCCTGCGCCGAAGCTCTGGACTTCCTCAACTCTGCTTTGGCAGATGAGACGCGCGGGAATCCCCCCGTCACGCAAGACGGCGAGGCGCCCACGGGGGGTCGCTTCGGGGGAACGAAAGGAGGGTGGCGTCATGGTCGCAGCATTCATCGCAGTGGTCGTCCTGGTCATCCTGGCGGGCATGTTCATCGTCGTGACCGCGACGGTCCGGGCCGCGCGGAGGTCACCGCTGAGGAGCGGGGCCGGCAACCGGAACCGCAGGAACCACCGGAACAACAGGAACAACAGGAACAGCAGGAACCGGAACAACGACAGCTGGTGGGCCGGGGGAGCGGCCGGTTCCAGCAGTACCGGCGACGCCGGGAGCAGCTCGTCGTGCGGTTCGAGCTCCTCCTCCTGCGGAGGGTCCTCGTCCTGCGGGGGCGGGTCCTCCTGCGGGGGAGGCGGGGGCGGATGCGGCGGAGGCAGCTGACACGGGGCAGCTGAGCTCCACAGGGGGGAACCGCGTCCGGATCACGGGGGGAGCGCCCGCCGGGACGACGTATGAAATTCACGTCGTCCCGGCGGGCGTTCGTGCGACCGCTCGCGGGTGTCCGTCGCACGCTCGGGCGTACGCCCGGGTTGAACAGTTGAGCTGTGAAGCCCTCTGAGGGATGGAAACCGCACGAAGTTGGGTAAAAACGCTGTGGCGGCGCCACCGTTCATGATTCCCTCTAAATCACCAACACAGCCCCTCGGACGTCCCTCCTGACTGGGCTGACCGGGCCGATCTCCCGACGCCGACGAAGTCGACGAACGCCGACGCATGCCGACCGGAGCGCGCCGGACCACACCTTGTTCGTCCACACCTCGCTCGTCCACACCTCGCTCGTCCACACCTTGTTCGTCCACCTTGCTCATTCACAACTCCCTTTGCGTGCTAGCGGAGCCGATCCATGCTCACGACCCTTAACACCGCCTACACCGACACGCGCGCGGCCGACCTCGCCTGGGCCCTGGGCCGGGAGCCGCTGCCCGCTCTCGCCACCCTCGACCTGGAACTCGAGGACGCGAAACTCCAGTTGAGACTCCTCGGCGCCTCCCACCAGGTGCTGCTCGAGGAGCGACGGGGCAGTTGCTCGGAGACGGTCGCGTGCATCCCGGGTTCCAGCACCCCCCTTCCGCTCGGCGTGGCCAAACGGATCGACGACTGGGAGTACGAGTTCGCGGCGAGAGTCGAGGTCCTGTCGCCGGGGTCGTTCGCCGGACGCGCCCAGGAACTGCTGGCCCTGGTCGCCGACCATCCGCACGGCCTGGCCGGTGTCTTCCCCGGCAGCCCGCACGCGTTCACCGCGATGCTGGCCCAGCGGCACGAGGGCCAGGTGCACTGGCGGACCTGGCACGCCTACCCCCAGGACGGGCAGCTGGTGGCGACCAGGACGCGGGTGGGGGTGCGGGTGGCGGCGGCTCTCTGAGCGACCGCGAGTTTTCACATCACCTTCCTCCGCGTAAACAAGGACCACACGTGTGGGTGACAGAACGCGCCGGGGGCGTGACGTAGCGTTCCCAGCGTGATCGAACCGCACGTGCCGGCCCCGCCGGGCAGTCCCCCGTCCTGGGGCGGCCCCGCGCGGCTGCCCGTCCGGCCCGGCACCGGCCGGTTCCTCGTTCTCGCCGGGGTATTCGTCTGTGCGGCCTGCGGACTGGTGTACGAGCTGGAGCTGGTCGCGCTCGCCTCCTACCTGATCGGCGACTCGGTCACCCAGGCCTCCGTCGTCCTGTCCGTGATGGTGTTCGCGATGGGCATCGGCTCGCTCGCCGCGAAGCGCCTGCGCTGCCGTGCCGCCGCCGGTTTCGGCGCGGTCGAGGCGGCGCTCGCCCTGGTCGGCGGATGCAGCGCGATGGCCCTGTACGCGGTGTTCGCGTGGACCGGCGACTGGGGCGGCCTGTGGGCGAACGGCCCCCGCGTCCTCCTCGTCACCTTCTCCCTCGCCATCGGCCTGCTGATCGGCGCCGAGGTACCGCTCCTCATGGAGCTGATCCAGCGCATCCGCCGCCAGGACGCCGGCGGCGCCGTCGCCGACCTGTTCGCCGCCGACTACGTGGGCGCGCTGGTCGGCGGGCTGGCCTTCCCCTTCCTCCTGCTCCCCTGGCTGGGCCAGCTCACCGGCGCCCTGCTCACCGGCACGGTCAACGCCCTGGTCGGCGGCGCCCTCGTCCTCGGCCTGTTCCGTCGCGACCTCACCCGGCGCGGACGCTGGCTGCTGGTGGTGACCAACGTGACCGTGATCGGGGTCCTGGCCGCCGCGGCCGTACTCGTCGACGACTTCGAACGCGCCGCCCGGCACGCGGTGTACGGCGACGACGTACGGGTGGCGCTGCGGACGGGCGTCCAGGAGGTCGTCCTCACCGGCGGCACCGGCGGACGGCCGCTCAACCTGTTCATCGACGGCCGGCTGCGGGTCGGCGGGCGCGACGAGCGGCGCTACCACGAGGCCCTCGTCCACCCCGCGATGAACGGCCCCCACGCGCGCGTGCTCGTCCTCGGCGGCGGCGACGGGCTCGCCACCCGGGAGGTGCTGCGCCATCCCGGCGTACGGCGGGTGGACGTCGTCGACCTCGACGCGGGCGTGGTGCGGCTGGCCCGCCGGGACCCGGCCCTCGCCGCGCTCAACGAGCACGCGTTCGACGACCCGCGCGTCCACGTCACCACGGCGGACGCCTTCCAACTGCTGCGCGGTGCGCGCGCCGCGTACGACGTCGTCATCTCCGACCTGCCTGACCCCGGCATCACGGCGAGTACGAAGCTGTACTCGCAGGAGTTCTACGGCCTGGCGCGCCAGGTCCTCACCGACGGCGGCCGGCTGGTCGTGCACGGCGGGCCGGTCGCGTCCCGGCCGCGCGCCTTCTGGACCGTCGAGACGACCGTGCGTGCCGCCGGGCTGCGTACGGCGCCGTACGTGGTGACCGGCGACGACGCCGACTTCGCGGCCGGCCCGGACCGTACGGCGCCACGGGCGGCGCGGGCTCCGCAGGACTGGGGGTTCGTGCTGGCCTGCGCCGCCGGGGGCGCAGGTGCCGCTCCGCGGCTGCGGGTGGACGAGGTGGGCGGGCCCAGGCTGCGGACGCTCACCCAGGCGGGGCTGGCGGCGGACGCGCGGATGGCGGAGCGGATGCGGGTGGGGGGTGGGGGTGGCCGGGCTGGGGCTGTGGGTGGTGGGTTGCGGGCTTCCACGCTGGTGCATCCGCGGTACTGAGGGGTTCTGAGGCGTTCTGAGGGGGCTCCAATACCCGCCGAATCGCCGGATGCGGGGGTGTGGTCCGGGCCACGCTGGGTACTCTCCCGTTTTATGGACCATGAGGTGTTCGTTCCGGCTCCGGTCGAGCGGCTGAGGGACGTGCTCGCCGACCCCGCGCGCGTTGCCCGGGCGGTTCCCGGACTCCAGCAGGACGCGGGCACCGAACCTGCCGCCGCCGGGGTCGCCGGGCGGGTGAAGGTACGTATCGGGGGGCACACGATCACGTATCGCGGGTCCCTGCGGGTCGTCCCCGCGGCTGATGCGGGAGAGGACGTGTACGCGTACGTCGTCGAGGGCGATGCCGTCGAGGCTCGTGGGGGCGGCGCGGTGAAGCTGGCGCTGACCTTGCGGGTGCGGGCCGCTGAGGACGAGGGTGTCGGCGGGTCCCTGCTGGTGTTCGGGGGGACTGTCACGGCCGACGGGCGGGTGAACGAGCTTCCGGCGGATGCCGTTGCGGCGGCGGGGGTGCGGTTGCTTCGGCGGTTCGGGGAGGGGTTGGGGGAGGTTGCCGGGGAGGTTCAGGGAGCTGGTGGTGATGCCCCTGACGGGCCTGATGTTCTCGATGAACCCGATGAGGGCGATCGGGTGCCTGAGCAGTTCGTCGGGGCCGAGGAGCCGCCGGCCGAGGCCGCGCATGCTCGGCGGACGATGATCGGGCGTAGTGCGGAGGAAGTGGATCACGCGCCGCCTCGGGGGCGGTATGCGCCTGTGCCGCCGCCGGAGCAGGTGGTGACGAATATGACGTTGCGGTGGGCTGCGCCGGCTGCGGCGTTGGTGGTGGCGTCGGCGATTGTGGTGGGGCGGGTGTTGCGTAAGCGGCGGTGAGGTTGGGGTGGGGTTTTCTTCGCCCCCGCCGCCCCTACCCGTCCCATCCCGTTCCTGGGGGCTGTGCCCCCAGACCCCCCCTTCGCGCTGAACGCGCTCGTCCTCAAACGCCGGACGGGCTGGAGGGCGCCGACCGGCGCCTCAAAGTGGCTGGCCGGTAGGGTCGGGTTGTGACTAGTGATGACATCACTCTGACCGCGGGTGACGCGGAAGTGACCCTGCAGCCCTGGAACGGTGGGCGAGTTGGTGGGCTGCGGGTTGGCGGAGTCGAACTGTTGCGGCAGGGGGCGAAGTTCGGGTGTTTTCCGATGGTTCCCTGGTGCGGGCGGACCCGTGACGGGCGGTTCCTCGATGGGGGTACCGTGCGTCAACTCCCCCTCAACGCCCCGCCGCACGCCATCCACGGCACCGCCCGTGACGGTGCCTGGCGCGTCGCCCGCGTCACCGCCGACGAGGCCGTGATCACGTACGACCTCGTGGAGCCGTGGCCCTACCCCGGGCGCGTCACGCAGGTCTTCGCGCTGACGCCGGGTGCCTTCACGCTGACCATGTCCGTGGAGACGTACGGCGATTCCTTCCCGGCGCAGATCGGCTGGCACCCCTGGTTCAACCGCGACCTCGGTGGTGCGGACGCGCCGGCGGAGGTGCAGGTCGCCTTCACGCCCGCCTGGCAGGAGGAGCGCGGCGACGATCATCTGCCGACGGGGGAGAGGATCGATCCGAAGCCCGGGCCCTGGGACGACTGCTTCGGTATGCCCGGCGGGGTCGATGTCACCCTCACCTGGCCGCAGCGGCTGGAGTTGCGGGTGACGAGTCCGGAGGAATGGGTCGTCGTGTACGACGAGCAGGACGCCGCCGTGTGTGTGGAGCCGCAGACCGGGCCGCCCAACGGGCTCAACACCCTGCCGCGTCTCGTCACGCCCATCGAGCCCCTGGAAGCCTCCACGACCTGGACCTGGCGAAGCCTGTAAGGACCCCGTCCAGGGACCCCGTCTAGGCTGGCGGGCATGAGTGACGTAGACGTACGCGGCGCGCTGCTGCGGCAGATCAAGGACAAGGCCGTCGTGCACGGCAAGGTGACCCTGTCGTCGGGGATCGAGGCCGACTACTACATCGACCTCCGCCTCGTCACCCTCGACGGGCAGGCCGCGCCGCTGGTCGGGCAGGTGCTGCTCGACCTGGCGGCCGAGGCCGGGCTGGAGTTCGACGCCGTGGGCGGGCTGACCATGGGGGCCGACCCGGTCGGCACGGCGATGATGCACGCCGCCGCGGCGCGCGGGCAGCGGCTCGACGCGTTCGTGGTGCGCAAGGCGGCCAAGGCGCACGGTATGCAGAAGCGTGTCGAGGGGCCGAGCATCGAGGGGCGGCGCGTGCTGGTCGTCGAGGACACGTCCACGACCGGCGACTCGCCCCTCACCGCCGTGGCGGCCGTGCGCGAGGCCGGCGCCGAGGTGGTGGGCGTGGCGACCATCGTCGACCGGGCGACGGGCGCCGCCGAGAAGATCGAACAGGGTGCCGGGGTGCCGTACCTCTTCGCGTTCTCGAAGAGCGACCTGGGCCTGGCCTGACACCGGGCTTCGTACCGGGCGGCGTACCGGGCGAAACGTCTGGAAAGATGGGGCCGACGATGACGTCGCTTCCCAGGTCTCGCAGCCAGGTCTAGGTCAGGGCCGTAGGTACGCGCAGTACGCCGGATCTCTTCAGATCGCCAACCCGCACGCACATCACGAGGAGCGGACACATGCCCATCGCAACCCCTGAGGTCTACAGCGAGATGCTTGACCGGGCAAAGGCAGGCAAGTTCGCCTACCCGGCCATCAACGTGACCTCGACCCAGACCCTGCACGCTGCCCTGCGCGGCTTCGCGGAGGCGGAGAGCGACGGCATCATCCAGATCTCGACGGGTGGTGCGGAGTTCCTCGGCGGTCAGTACAGCAAGGACATGGTCACCGGTTCCGTCGCGCTGGCCGAGTTCGCGCACATCGTCGCCGAGAAGTACCCGGTCACGGTCGCCCTGCACACGGACCACTGCCCGAAGGACAAGCTCGACGGGTATGTACGTCCGCTGCTCGCGGTGTCGGAGGAGCGGGTCAAGGCCGGTCGCAACCCGCTGTTCCAGTCCCACATGTGGGACGGGTCGGCCGAGACCCTCTCCGACAACCTCGCCATCGCGCAGGAGCTGCTGGCCCGCGCCGCCGCCGCGAAGATCATTCTCGAGGTCGAGATCACGCCGACCGGTGGCGAGGAGGACGGGGTCTCGCACGAGATCAACGACTCCCTCTACACGACCGTCGACGACGCGGTGCGTACAGTCGAGGCGCTCGGGCTCGGTGAGAAGGGGCGCTACCTGCTGGCCGCCTCCTTCGGCAACGTCCACGGCGTGTACAAGCCGGGCAACGTCGTGCTGCGCCCCGACCTCCTCAAGGAGCTGAACGAGGGCGTCGCCGCCAAGTACGGCAAGCCGGCCGGCTCCCAGCCGTTCGACTTCGTCTTCCACGGCGGCTCGGGCTCCTCCGAGGAGGAGATCGCCACCGCGCTGGAGAACGGCGTCGTGAAGATGAACCTCGACACGGACACGCAGTACGCCTTCACGCGTCCCGTCGCGGACCACATGTTCCGCAACTACGACGGCGTCCTGAAGGTCGACGGCGAGGTCGGCTCCAAGTCGACCTACGACCCGCGTACGTGGGGCAAGCTGGCCGAGGCGAGCATGGCCGCCCGTGTCGTCGAGGCCACGCAGAACCTGCGGTCGGCCGGTACGAAGATCAAGTAGTCGGTTCGATTTTTCCGCGAGCCCGGCGTCCGTCCACTGTCTACGGCGCCGGGCTCGCTGTATACCTGGGGCATGGCCGACGTACGACTTGCCACGCCCCAGGGCAAGTGGATCCTGCTCACCACCGTCCTCGGCTCCAGCATGGCCCTGCTGGACTCGACCGTCGTGAACGTCGCGCTGCCGCGCATCGGCCGTGATCTCGACGCCGATCTGGGCGCCCTCCAGTGGACGATCAACGCGTATCTGCTGACGCTGGCCGGGCTGATCCTGCTGGGCGGTTCGCTCGGCGACCGGTTCGGGCGGCGCAAGGTCTTCGTGGTCGGGGTGGTGTGGTTCGCCGTCGCCTCGCTGCTGTGCGGCCTCGCCCCGAACGTCGGCGTCCTCATCGCCGCCCGAGCGCTGCAGGGCATCGGCGGCGCGCTCCTCACCCCCGGCTCCCTCGCGATCATCCAGGCCTCCTTCCACCCCGACGACCGGGGGCGCGCGGTCGGCCTGTGGTCCGGCTTCGGGGGCATCGGCGCGGCCGTCGGGCCGTTTCTGGGCGGCTGGCTGGTGGATGGGCCCGGGTGGCGGTGGGTGTTCCTGCTCAACGTCCCGCTGGCACTGGTGTGCGCCCCCATCGCCGTACGGCATGTCCCCGAGTCCGGTGACGGCCGTACCCGGCACGGGCGCTTCGACGTCCTCGGCGCCTGTCTGGGCGCTCTGGCGCTCGCGCTGGTGACGTACGCGCTGATCGAGGCCAGGTCGGGTTCCCTGGTCGTCGCGTTGGTGGCGGTGGCGGGGATCGCGGCGGGCGTGGCCTTCGTGTACGTCGAGCGGCGGCGGGCCGACGACGCGATGATGCCGCTGGACATCTTCGCCTCGCGCCAGTTCACGGCCGTCAACCTGGTCACCCTGTGCGTGTACGCGGCCTTCGGCGGCTTCTTCTTCCTCTCCGCGCTCCAGCTCCAGGTGGTGGCCGGTTACTCGGCCCTGGGCGCCGGTACGGCCCTGCTGCCGACCACCGCGCTGATGCTGCTGCTGTCGGCGCGCTCGGGCGAGCTTGCCGAGCGGATCGGGCCGCGGGTGCCGCTGACGGTGGGGCCGCTGCTGTGCGGGGCCGGGATGCTGCTGATGCTGCGGGTGGGCGAGGGGGCGTCGTACGTCGCGGATGTGCTGCCCGCGGTGCTGGTGCTCGGGCTGGGCATGGTGACGCTGGTCGCGCCGCTCACGGCGAGCGTGCTGGCGTCGGTGGGCGTCGAGCGGGCGGGGCTGGCGAGCGGGGTGAACAACGCGGCGGCGCGGGCGGCTGGGCTGGTGGCTGTGGCGGCGTTGCCGCTGGTGACGGGGATGGGGGAGGAGGCGTATCGGTCGGGGGTGGCGTTCGATGCGGCGTTTGGGCGGGCGATGGTGGTGTGTGCGGGGGTTTTGGTTGTGGGGTCGGGGGTGGCGTTTGTTGCCGTGCGGAGGCCGGGGGTGGTCGGGTGTCGGGTGCCGGAGTGTCGGACGCACGGGTGTGTGACGGCTCCGCCGCTGGAGGGGGTGGATGAACGGTCCTGATCTCGCCCCCGCCGCCCCTACCCGTCCCATCCTCGGGGGCGCTGCCCCCGAACCCCCGCTCCTCAAACGCCGGAGGGGCTGGATGGTGCCGGCCGGGGCTTGATCTTTCAGCCCGTCCGGCGTTTG
>NZ_JBEYVP010000045.1:0-86435 GCF_040644035.1 Streptomyces sp. NPDC047042
CGGCAGCGACAACCTCGCCCACATCGGGCCGGTGTGGTGGCAGACGGGCGCGGCGACGCTGGCCTGGACGACGGTGGTGCGTACGCACCCACCCCGCCGCCTTTTTCATGAGCTACGCCAGGCCGCCGCTGATCGCGTTCACCAGCTCCCCGTTGCTCGTGTCGCCGCTGAACTCCCAGAAGAACGCGCCGCCCAGGGACTGGTTCTTCGCCCAGGACATCTTCCCGGCGATCGTCGCGGGAGTGTCGTACGACCACCAGTTGTTGCCGCAGTAGGCGTACGCGGTGCCGGCGATCGTGCCGGTGGCCGGGCAGGACGACTTCAGGATCTTGTAGTCCTCGATGCCGGCCTCGTATGTGCCCGGTGCCGCGCCGGACGCCGCTCCGCCGGGGGCGGACTGGGTGACGCCGGTCCAGCCGCGGCCGTAGAAGCCGATGCCCAGCAGGAGCTTCGACGCCGGGACGCCCTTCGCCTTCAGCTTGGCGATGGCGTCGGCGGAGTTGAAGCCGGCGGCCGGGATACCGGCGTACGAGGTGAGCGGCGAGTGCGGGGCGGTCGGGCCGTCCGCGTCGAAGGCGCCGAAGTAGTCGTACGTCATCACGTTGTACCAGTCGGCGTACGCGGAGGCGCCGCCGTAGTCGGCCGCGTCGATCTTGCCGCCGGAGGAGCCGTCGGCGGTGATGGCCGCGGTGACCAGGTAGTTCGCCCCGAAGGTCGTACGCAGCGCCGACATCAGGTTCTTGAAGGCCGCCGCGCCCGACGCGTCACAGGTCAGGCCGCAGGCGTTCGGGTACTCCCAGTCGATGTCGATACCGTCGAAGACGTCCGCCCAGCGCGGGTCCTCGACGACCGACTTGCAGGAGGCGGCGAAGGCGGCCGGGTTGGCGGCGGCCTGGGTGAAGCCGCCCGAGTAGGTCCAGCCGCCGAAGGAGTACAGCACCTTGATGTTCGGATACTTGGCCTTCAGCTGGCGGAGCTGGTTGAAGTTGCCGCGCAGCGGCTGGTCCCAGGTGTCGGCCACGCCGGACACGGACTGGTCGGCGGTGTAGGCCTTGTCGTAGGCGGCGTAGGTGTCGTCGACGACGCACTTGCCGTCCTTGACGTTGCCGAACGCGTAGTTGATGTGGGTGATCTTCGACGCCGAGCCCGAGGTGACAAGGTTCTTCACGTGGTAGTTGCGGCCGTAGACGCCCCACTCGGTGAAGTAGCCGAGCTTGACCTTGTTCCCGGTGGGCGGGTTGGTCCCCCCGGTGGTGTGCACGGCGACCGCGCCGCTTGCCGGTCCGGTCTGGTCGGCGGTGTCCCGGGCCACGACGGTGTACGAGTAGTCCGTGCCGGCGGTCAGACCCGAGTCCGTGTACGAGGTGGCCGTGACCGTCGCGACCTTGGCGCCGTCGCGCAGGACGTCGTAGTTCTTGATGCCCTTGTCGTCAGTGGCGGCGCCCCAACTCAGCTTGACCGAGGTGTTGGTGATGCCGGACGCGGTCGGAGTGCCGGGCGCGGAGGGGGCGTTGTCGCCGGGCAGCGTTCCGCCGCTGCAACTGCCGCCGTTCAGCTTGCAGTTGGCGGGGGAGCCGGGGCCGGCGCCGTTGAAGCCGAAGGAGACGGCGGCGCCGGGGGCGAGGGTGCCGTTCCAGGACTTGTTCTTGGCGGTCCAGTGGGTGCCGCTGGAGGTGACGTCGGCGTCCCAGGCCGAGGTGACGGACGTACCGGAGGGGAAGTCCCACTCGACCGTCCATGAACTGATCGACGTGGTGCCGGTGTTGGTGACCGTCCACTTGCCCTCGAAGCCGGTGCCCCAGTCCTGGGTCTTCGCGTAGGTCGCGGTGGCCGAGGCGGCCGCTTCGGCCGGGCCCGCGAGGCCCACCAGGGCGGCGAGGGGGAGCAGCAGGGTCGTCAGGCCTGCCGTACATCTTTGTGCGAAGCGCATGCCGCGCCTCCTTGGAGGTGTGAGGGGGGCGCGACTGAGCCTTCGCACCCACAGTGCCGCGAGAATAGGAAGGTCTGGACCACGGGTCAATAGGTCTGGACCACTTCGCGTGCATACTCGCCTGATCCCGCTAAACCCCCAACTCCTGTGCCAGTACGGCCGCTTGGACGCGACTGCGCAGCTCCAGCTTGCCCAGCAACCGGCTGACGTGCGTCTTCACCGTCGCCTCGGCCATGTCGAGACGGACCGCGATGTCCGCGTTGGACAGCCCCTCGCCGAGGCACGACAGCACCTCGCGTTCCCGCCGGGTGAGCGCGTCCAGGACAGCGGGATCGGCCCCGGGTTCCCGTACCGGCCCGGACGCGAACTCGGCGATCAGGCGCCGGGTGACCGCCGGGGCGATCAGACCCTCGCCGCGCGCCACCGTCCGTACCGCCTCGATCAGTTCGCGCGCCTCCGTGTTCTTCAGGAGGAACCCGGAGGCTCCCGCGCGCAGCGCCCCGAAGACGTACTCGTCGAGGTCGAACGTGGTCAGGACGAGCACGTCGGCCAGCTGCTCCGCGACCACCTGCCGGGTCGCCGACACCCCGTCCAGGCGCGGCATCTGAATGTCCATCAGCACCAGATCCGGCCGCAGTTCACGGGCCAGGGCCACCGCCTGCTCACCGTCCGACGCCTCCCCGACCACCTCGATCCCGGGCGCGCTGCCCAGAATGAGGACCAGCCCGGCCCGGACGGCCGACTGGTCCTCGGCGACGAGAACCCGGACGGTCCCTGCCGGTTGCGTCATGCGTCTTCTCCTTCGGTGAGGGGCAGCGTGGCGCGCACGGTCCAGTGGGCGTCGACCGGTCCCGCCGAGAAGGTGCCGCCCAGCAGCGCGACCCGCTCCCGCATCCCGACCAGTCCGGCGCCGGACCCGGGTGCGCGCGGGCTGCCGTGATCGTCGTAGGGGCTGCGCACGGCGACGCTCAGCGAGCCGTCGAGCCGGGCGAGCGTCACCGTGACCCGGCCGGGGGAGGCGTGCTTGAGGGCGTTGGTCAGGGACTCCTGGACGATGCGGTACGCGGCCAGCTCGACCGGCGCGGGCAGGGCAGCCCGGACGGCGTCGGCGTCCGCACGGGAGCCGGTGTCCGTGTCGAGGGTGACGTCGAGGCCGTTGACGCGGGCACCGTCTACCAGCGCGCCGAGGCCGTCCAGGGTCGGGGCCGCCGCCGGTTCCAGGTCGCCGCCGCTGTCGCGCAGGATGCCGATCAGACGGCGCATCTCGGCCAGTCCCGCCACGCTGTTCTCGCGGATGACACCGAGGGCCCGCTGCGAGGTGCCCGGGTCGTCGATGGAGAGCGCGGCCGTGGAGTGGATCGCGATCGCGGAGAGGTGGTTGGCGACCATGTCGTGCAACTCCCGTGCCATCCGCGCCCGTTCCGAGGTCACCGCCTGGGTGCGGTCCAACTCGGCGAGCAGCGCGGTCTGTTCGGCACGCAGCCGGGCGGAGTCGGCGGCGTCACGGTGGTTGCGCACGATCAGACCGGTGGCGGCCGGGGTGAACGCCACGATCCCGACGACCACACCGACGAGCAGCGCCTGGGGGACCCGCCAGACGGCGAGCGGCACGATCGCGGCGGCCACCGAGAGCAGCCCGGTGATCCAGGGAACGCGGCGGGCGGTGGCGGGCGGACCGTACAGCACAGCCGCGTACACGAGGTCTGTGAACATCACGACGGTGGCCAGGTTGCCCTGCGTGACGACGTCCACGGTCAGCGCCGCCGTACCGATCAGCAGCCCCGTACGCGGACGGACCCGCCGGAGCAGTTCGCAGCAGGCGGTCACCACCAGCGGCAGCAGGATCGGCCAGCGCCCGTCCAGCAGCACGAGCGCGTCACCGGCCGTACGGGTGCCGAGACCGACGCCCCAGACCAGCAGTCCGCCGATCAGCCCCGCGAGCGCGATGCGCACGTCGTCGCGGTGCGGGCGGGGGAGTCGCGGGGCCATGACTCCATCCAACACGGCCGGGGCGACGCCCGCCTGATCCCGGAGAAGGGTCCCCAACTGCATCTTTCGATGTACCGGGACTTCCTCACCGCCGACGACGCGTCCGGCGCGCCCCGCCGGAAGCCTGGAAGGAGAACGGATTACCCGGACTCAGCTGTGAGGAGCGAGTCGTGATCGTCGCGTTGATCATCGCCTGCGAGGTCGGCTTCTGGGTGCTGCTGGCGCTCGGACTGACAGTCCGCTATCTGCTGAAGTGGCGCCGCACGAGCGTGGTGCTGCTGCTGTGCGAGCCCGTGCTGGAACTCGTGCTGTTCGTCGCCACCGCGATCGACCTGAGGAACGGCGCCGAACCGAGCTGGGAGCACGGCCTGGCCGCGCTCTACATCGGCTTCACCGTGGGATACGGCCACTACACGATCCGCTGGCTCGACGGCCATGCCGCCCACCGTCTGGCCGGCGCCCCGCCCCCGCCGAAGCCGCCGCGCCACGGCATGGCCCGCGCCCGCCACGAGGGCCGCCTCTGGCTGCGCACGGTCGTCATGGTGGCGGTCGCGTGCGCGCTGCTCCAGGCGGCCATCTGGTACGTGGGCGACGGGGACACATCGTCCCTGCGGTCCTTCCAGTGGACGGCGCTCAGGGTGGCCGGCATCCACGGCCTGATCGCACTGACGTACGCGATCTGGCCGAAGAAGGCACCGGCCGGGTACGAGGAGAGGTCAGCGCTCCCCGCCCGGGACCCAGAGCACGTCCCCGACCTCCTTGTTGGCCGTACGCGCAAGGATGAAGAGCAGGTCTGACAGCCGGTTGAGGTAGGTCGCCGTGAGCGGGTTCATCACCTCGGCGTGGACCTCCAGCGCCGCCCACGTAGAGCGCTCGGCCCGGCGTACGACCGTGCACGCCTGGTGCAGCAGGGCCGCGCCGGGGGTGCCGCCGGGCAGGATGAACGAGCGCAGCTTCTCCAGGTCTTCGAGGAACCGGTCGCAGTCCGCCTCCAACTTGTCGATGTACGACTGCTCGACCCGCAGCGGCGGGAACTCCGGGTTCTCGACCACCGGTGTCGCCAGGTCCGCGCCCACGTCGAACAAGTCGTTCTGCACCCGCGTCAGCACCTTGACGACCGCCGTCTCCAGGCCGCCCAGCGCGACGGCGGTCCCGATCACCGCGTTCGCCTCGTTGGCGTCGGCGTACGCCGAGATCCTGAGATCCGTCTTGGCGACCCTGCTCATGTCACCGAGGGCGGTGGTGCCCTGGTCGCCGGTCCTGGTGTAGATACGCGTCAGATTGACCATGGGGTCACAGTAGTGACGACCCGGGACCGTCGCTCAACTAGGCCGTACGAGGAGTCGAATGAGCCATGGCGGTGTGATGTCCGTCATTTGAGACGTGACGCGCATTACTTACCGGTCACACAGCACCCTGACGACCGCTAGGGTCCGCCGAAGAGGCCCAGTACACGAGGCATACGTAAACAGCGCGTCAGGGGAGTCGCACAGTGGCACGGAAGCTTGCCGTCATCGGAGCCGGCCTGATGGGTTCCGGCATCGCCCAGGTGTCCGCACAGGCGGGCTGGGACGTCGTACTGCGCGATGTCACCGACGAAGCGCTCACTCGTGGCACCGACGGCATCAAGTCCTCGTACGACAGGTTCGTGGGCAAGGGCAAACTGGCCGCGGCCGACGCCGAGGCCGCCCTCGCCCGCATCACCGCGACGACCGATCTCGACGCGGTCGGTGACGCGGACGTCGTCGTCGAGGCAGTCTTCGAGAAGCTGGAGGTCAAGCACGAGATCTTCCGCGCGCTCGACAAGATCGCGCGCGAGGACGCCGTGCTCGCCTCCAACACCTCCGCCATCCCGATCACCAAGATCGCCGCGGTGACCGACCGCCCGGACCGGGTCGTCGGTGTGCACTTCTTCTCGCCGGTGCCGATGATGCAGCTCTGCGAGCTGGTCCGCGGCTACAAGACGAGCGACGAAACCCTCGCCGCCGCACGGGAGTTCGCCGAGTCCGTCGGCAAGACCTGCATCGTCGTCAACCGGGACGTCGCCGGCTTCGTGACGACCCGGCTGATCTCGGCGCTCGTCGTCGAGGCGGCCAAGCTGTACGAGTCCGGTGTCGCCACCGCGGAGGACATCGACCTCGCCTGCAAGCTCGGCTTCGGGCACGCGATGGGCCCGCTGGCCACCGCCGACCTCACCGGGGTCGACATCCTGCTGCACGCGACCAGCAACATCTACACCGAGTCCCAGGACGAGAAGTTCGCTCCTCCGGAGCTGATGCGCCGGATGGTTGACGCCGGTGACATCGGCCGTAAGAGCGGGCAGGGCTTCTACAAGCACTGATACGCGCAGAGCAGTACCGCACGTAGTCAACAGGCACGGAAACCGCACGAACCCCTGGGGTATCACCCCGTGGGGTGAATTGAGTATCGGTTCGCTCACAGACGGCAACCTGACAGCCTCTCAGGCAGTCAGAGGATGCATCACCTACCGACGCGGAGCACGACACGCACTCACGGGAGCGCATATGTACATCAGGGGCGACCACGCCGAGCTGGTCGTCGGGGGCCGCCTCGACGTCCGCAGCGCGGCGGACGCCCGTACGGTCCTGCACACGGCCGTCGACACAGGCGTCGGCGACCTCGTGCTGGATCTGTCCGAGCTGGAGTCATGGGACGCCACCGGCCTCGGGGTGATCATGGGGGCCCACCGGCGATGCGGGCGCTGCGGCAGACGGCTTGTGCTGCGGGACGTCCCGCCGCAGATGCAACGCCTGCTGGTGGCCACCAAATTGCACCGGATTCTGGCGATCGAGGGCGGTATCGGGGTGGAATCACTGCCCAGAGTGTGAACCTGAGTCCGAAAGCGCGCTTCACGCACAATCCTCACGAGACTGTGACGTCTCGGACGGCGCGGTACCCCGGCCTGTCATAGATACTGTGCGAAGGTTTAGGGTTCGGTCGCCCGCTGCCATGACATCCCACAAGCGGGCCCGGACCAGAAGCGACAGCGCAGTGTGCAGCAAGGCCGGGAGGGCCCTGGGTCCCGTCGACCCGCACTTGACGCTTTTGGGGGGCTTGAACCTTATGGACCCGAACAACCAGGGCTCCGAGGAGTACGGCCACGACGCCGACGGCAACACGCCGCGTCAGCGCCCGCCTCGGGACGCCCTCACATCCGACTTCGGCCAGCACACGCCCGCGCTCGCCCGCACGGCGCAGCTCGTCTCGGGCGACTACCTGCTCACCGTCAACCCGGTCGACGGCAGCGAGATAGAGGTCTGCCCGCCCGGCGAACGGCCCGGCCGGCCCGTCAAGCTCACGGCGGCCGAACGCGCCGAGATCACCCGCGCCGCCAGGCCACCCGTACCGCCCGGGCCCGCGCGGCCCGAACTGCCGCTCGTCGAACGCGATGGCGAACGCGAACGGCTGGTGCGGCTGCTGGCCCGCGGCCGTTCCGTACGCCTCACCGGCCCGCCCGGATCCGGCCGCACCACACTCCTCGACGCCGTCGCCGCGGACTGCGCGGATCTCGCGCCCGACGGCGTGGTCCGCCTCACCGGCTTCCACCGCAACCAGACCGACCTCCTCTACGACCTCTTCTACGCCGTCTACAGCGCACCTCTGTACCGGCCGGAACCGGACGAACTGCACGCGCTCGTCCGCGAGGTCGGCGCGGTCGTCGTCCTGGACGACGTGGAGTTCGGCGGCGCCGCGCTCGACGAACTCCTCGACGCGACACCCGAGTGCGCCTTCCTGATCGGCGCCACCCCCGACGTACCCGCCCCGTCCGCCGACTCGATGATCGAGGAACTCTTCCTCGACGGCCTCGACCGGGCCGGCGGCCTGGAGCTTCTCGAGCGCGCGGTCGGCCGCGTCCTGACCGAGGACGAGGCCAACTGGGCCGGCGACCTCTGGTTCGAGTCCGAGGGCCTGCCCCTGCGGTTCGTGCAGGCCGGCGCCCTGCTCAGGCAGCGCGACAAACTGCGCGCCCGCGCCGACGCCTTCGACGACTTCGGCGTCTTCGAGGACATCCCGGACGACGCCCCGATCGACACGCCCATCGAGGCCGGCGTCGAGGACGACGTACCGCTGCCCTCGCTCGCCGAGGGTGCCGCGCCCGCGCCACTGCTCGCGTCCCGGCTCAGCGCGTCCGCCCGGGACACCCTGCGGTTCGCCGTCGCGCTCGGCGGTGAGGTGCCCCACCAGGCCCATCTGCCCGCACTGGTCGGCGACACCCACGCGGACGCCGCCCTCGGCGAGCTGCTCGGCTGCGCACTGGTCTCCCCGATCGGCTCCCACTACCGGCTCGCGGCCGGGGTCCAGACCCAGCTGGAGGCCGCCGGGTACGGCGACGGCGCCCTCGACCGGGCGTCCACCGCCGCTCAGCACTACGCCTGGTGGGCCGGACACCCGTCCGTGACCCCCGAGCGGGTCTGCGCCGAGGCCGACGCCCTGCTCGCCGCCCTCGCCGTCCTGGTCCCCGAGACGATTCCGCCGGAGGAGGACGAGGAGACCACGGCCGTACGGCTGGCCCGCACAGCGGCGCCCGCCTTCGCGTCCGGCCTGTACTGGAGCGCCTGGGAACAGGTCCTGCTCTTCGGCGCCGAGGCCGCCCAGCTGTCCGGCGAGGTCTCGGAACAGGCCTATTTCCACCACGAGTTGGGCATCCTCGCCCTCTGCGGCGAACAGCTCGACCTGGCCCGTACGGAGCTGGAGGCCGCCCTCGCCCTGCGCAATGCCGTCGCCGACAAGCGCGGCACGGTCGCGGGCCGGCGCGCCCTCACCCTGGTCGCCGACCGGGCGGGCGACACCCCCGGTCTCGGCTCCGGCCCGGTCTCCACGGCGGGCGAGGAGGTGCCGGACGCACGGTACGAGGAGTCCGCGTCGCCGGCCGGCGGGGTCCCGGCGGTCTTCGGCGCGGCGGGTTACTCGCCGCTGCAGGCGTCGCCCGCCGGTTCCGCTTCGGCTTCCGGTTCCGGCTCCGGGGCCGGTGACTTCGCGCCGACCGTGATCACGTCCCGGAGCGGGGGCGGCGGGGCGCACAAGGTCTCAGGCATCCAGCGGCTCGTGGGCGGCGCCCGGCGCAACCTCGTGGCGGTGGGCGCGGGCGCCCTGCTCGCGGCCGTACTCGGCACGGTGGTGACCCTGGGGGCGACCTCGAACCCGGGGGACGTGCCGTCCGACCAGGTCGGCGTAAACCCGTCCGCCAGTCCGGGCAACGACGACGACAGCCTGGGCGCCGACAAGGCGGACAACGGGGGCACCGGCGGCAGCGACAGCAACGGCGACACGGGCACGGCCACGAGCCGCCCGACCGACCCGGGCCCCGACGGCACCATGGGCACCTCGGACGACCCGACCCCGCCTCCGGCGTCGGGCGGCGAGACGCCTACGGACGAGCCCACGGGGACGCGGACGCCGGGTGGCGGCAGCAGCACGGGGACGGGCGGGAGCAGCGGCAGTTCGTCGCCCAAGCCCACGCCGACTCCGACTCCGTCAGGGACACCCACCTCGGGGACAACGCCCCCCGAGACGCCAGGCACTCCTACGAGCCCCGCGCCCGGCTCGCCGTCGCCGGGCCCGTCTCAGCCGACCGACTCGCCGACGGCGCCGACCACTCCGGACACCACCGTCACGGCCAGCGGCCCGGCCTCCAGCCCGGTCGAGACGGCGAGCGAACCGGCGAGCGCTCCGGCCGCCGACACCAGTGCACCCGCGACGACGACAACCAGTGACCCGCCGGTGATCTGACAGCACGACGAAGGGGCGGGCCCGTGACAACGGACCCGCCCCCTTCTCGTGCGAACCGGCGTCAGAACAGCCGGAGTTTGTCGTCCTCGATGCCGCGCAGCGCGTCGTAGTCGAGGACCGCGCAGCCGATGCCCCGGTCCGTGGCGAGGACGCGGGCCTGGGGCTTGATCTCCTGGGCGGCGAAGATGCCGCGCACCGGAGCGAGGTGCGGGTCGCGGTTCAACAGTTCCAGATAGCGCGTGAGTTGTTCCACGCCGTCGATCTCGCCCCGCCGCTTGATCTCCACCGCGACCGTCGCGCCGTCGGCGTCCCGGCACAGGATGTCGACGGGGCCGATGGCCGTCATGTACTCGCGGCGGATGAGGGTGTAGCCGTCGCCGAGGGTCTCGATGCGGTCGGCGAGGAGTTCCTGGAGGTGCGCTTCCACGCCGTCCTTGATCAGGCCCGGATCGACGCCCAGTTCGTGCGAGGAGTCGTGAAGAATCTCCTCCATCGTGATGATGAGCTTCTCGCCCGCCTTGTTGATGACGGTCCAGATTCCCTCGTCGTCCCCGGCCCCCTCTTTCAACGTGCAGGGCGGAGACATCCAGTTGAGAGGCTTGTAGGCGCGGTCGTCCGCGTGGATCGAGACGCTGCCGTCAGCCTTGACCAGGATGAGACGGGGGGCCGACGGGAGATGAGCGGTGAGCCGGCCCGCGTAGTCCACGGAACAGCGCGCAATGACGAGACGCATGGTCGGCAACGCTACTCGACGCGCGGTGGTCCACGCGATTCGCCCACCTCACAGTGGTGACATGTACTTGGTGGGCCGAAGGAACATGCCAGTGGCAACTGTTCGTTGTTGGCTGATTGTGTGCCTACGAGCACGCTTCTGACTGGTCCTGTATCCGCGTTTTCCTGGTGCCGTCACGGTCCGTTGCTTACGGTAGTAACCGGGAGGTCGCGATGCGTGTACGGAGCGTGCTCGGTGTCGTGGGCTCCCTTTCCCTGTCAGGCAACCCCTGTCATCCGGGGGTGCGAGAGGAGAACTCATGTCGCTCGACGTCTCACCGGCCCTACTCGAACAGGCCGAGCGAGGCGAGGTCGACGAAGCTGAATTCGTCGACTGCGTCCGGACCTCCCTGCCCTACGCATGGGAGATGATCAGCTCCCTGGTGGCCCAGCTGAAGGTGGACGGCGGAGACTTCGCCGACAACCAGACGCCGCCGCCGGACGAGCAGGCACGTGGCCAGTTGCTGCGTGCGCTGGCGAGTGACGCGATACGCGGCGCGCTGCAGCGGCACTTCGGTGTGCGGCTGGCCTTCCAGAACTGCCACCGGGTGGCGGTGTTCCCGCTGGACTCCTCTGTGGACGTCAAGCTGGCCCGCTTCACCTCGGTACGCAGTCAGTTGCTGAACCAGTCACCGGAATTCAGGGACTGCTGACGCGAGGGGCAACGGCTTGCCGCTCCGTACGCGGGAGGTGTTTCTGTACGGGGCGGCAAGCTCCCTGTGGCAGGCCGGTGTTCAGTGGTTCAGCGCAGCTGCGTGAGCACCTCGGTGCCCAGCCGCCGTACGTTCTCCTCCGTGGCCGCCAGGTCGCCGGAGCCCTCGACGAGCAGGGCGAAGCGCGAGATGCCCGTCCGTTCCGAGGTCGCCGCGAGACGGTCGGCGCACAGCCGGGGTGTGCCCACCGGGTGCAGTCCGCAGAGGAGTTCGGTGTAGGCCACCGGGTCCCGCATCGACCGCTGCCGGCCGTCCACCGTGACATGCGCCTCCAGTCCCTGTCGCAGCCAGCCCGGCATCGCCTTCGTCAGCGTCTCCACCGCGTCCGTACGCCGGTCCGCGATCTGGCAGACGCCGGCCGACACATGGGCGGCGCCCCGGATCTCGTCCCCGGAGCGGCCCGCCGCGCGCGCGAACTGCCGCCACAGGGCGACCATCTCGGCCTTCTCCTCGTCCCCGACGTGCATCCCGAGGAGCATCGGCAGCCCGCGCTCGGCGGCCAGCCGTACGCTCGAGGGGGAGGTGCATGCGACGACGACCTCCGGTCCCGAGGTGTCCGTCAGTGACTCCGACGGGCTGGGTACGACGGGCACTTCACGGAACCGGAACCGCTCGCCGTCGGCCGACACGGAGGGTTCGCGCAGCCAGCGCAGCAGCAGATCGAGTGATTCCGGGAACGCCTTCTCGTACGCCTCCAGGCCCGTCCCGAACACCTCCAGGTCGACCCACGGCCCGCCGCGCCCCACGCCCAGCGTGAACCGCCCGCCGGACGTCAGATGCAGCAGCGCGGCCTGTTCGCCGAGCGCCACGGGGTGGGTGGTGGGCAGCACGCTCACCGCCGTACCGACCCGGATGCGCCGGGTGCGGCCCAGCAGCAGCGCGGCCAGGGTCGTCGCGGACGGGCAGGCGCCGTACGGGACGAAGTGGTGCTCCGCCAGCCAGACCGTGTCGAGACCCGCCTCGTCGGCGACCTCGGCGGACCGGACCGCCCGGTGCAGCGCCTCCCCCTGGCCCTGGCCCGGGAACTGGGCCGCCAGCACAAAACTTCCTACGCGCATCGCTCTTTCCTGCTTCCTAGGCCCCGACAAGGAGCTCCCCCGCACGGCATAACCGCTCGACACGTGCCGAAGTCACGGCTTGGCGGAGAGATTGGCGGATTGTCTGCAGAATCAATCGGGCAGCCGGGTGGGGGGCTTCGTTTGCGAGAAGGGTGGGGGTGCGTGCGGAGGTGGTGATTTACCTCTACCCCGGATGCCGCCGCGTAGGCTGGAGTGGCCCCATGCTCCCTGAACCGCTCCGTGAGGTGTTCTGTGTCCCCGCGTCGTAACCGCCCCCAAGACTCCGGCGGCTCGTCCGGCCGGAGCGCCGACGGGGACGACTCCGGCCGTTACGGCGGCTTCCAGTCCTCGGAGAGCTGGCAGGGCGAGAACTGGAACGTCCGGCATGTCGCGGGGGCCAGTGCCCAGGGCAAGACGTACCGCTGCCCGGGCTGCGACCAGCTGATCCCCTCAGGCGTCCCGCACGTCGTCGCGTGGGCCGAGCACGCGGGTGTGGACGACCGCCGGCACTGGCACAAGGCCTGCTGGAACGCGAAGGACCGCCGCACCACGCGGGTGCAGCGGTCCCGTAACTCGCCGAAATTCTGACCGAATCACACGTCCCGGCGGTCGAGCAGGACGAAGGCGCCGGCGATCGCCGCGGCCGTCAGCCCGGCGAGTAGACCGAGCTGTGCGCCGCCGCCGCTGCCGTCGGCCTCGTCGATCCCGAAGATCTTGGCGAGGGAGTTGGGGGCGTTGTACTCCAGCATCTTCTCGCCGATCGTCTGCATGCTCTCGGACAGCAGCAGGAACGCGGGCAGGATCGCCGGTACGAGGACGAGCCCCAGCATCGCGGTGATCGCGCCCGCCGAGTGACGCAGCATCGAGCCGACCGCGAGGGCGAGCACACCGAGCAGCGAGACGTACAGCGCGCCCATGACGACCGTGCCGCCCCACGCCTTGCCCGCGACGCCGGTGTGCATCGACTCGGTCACCAGTCCGACGAAACCGATCGCGAACGCGGACACGACGAACGCGACCGCGAAGAAGATGATCAGCTTGGCGGCGAGCACCCGGTGGCGCTGCGGCGAGGCGGTGAACGTCGTACGGATCATGCCCGTGCCGTACTCCGACGAGATGACCAGCACGCCCAGCGTGATCAGGCAGATCTGCCCGAGGACCAGCCCGAAGAACGCGGGGATGGTGTAGGGCACGTCCCCGAAGTCCTCGCCGGTCGTCTGCGCGGCGACCAGCAGGCCGATGCCGATGACGAGGACCAGGAAGACCCCGAGCGTCCAGATCGTGGAGCGCACCGACTTGATCTTCGTCCACTCGGAGGCGAGGGCATGACCGAGGTGCGTGCGCGTGATCGGGATGGGCGAGGTGTAGGGAGCGTACGAAGTGCCGGGCGCCGCCTGCCAGTTGGGCGCGGTCTGCGGCGCCGGCTGCTGAGTCGGGGACTGGTGGGGCGTGCTCATCGGGCGTCCTCGGGCTTGGTCAGGGCGGGGGCTGCGGCGGCGGCGGAATCGGCGGGCGCCTGCTGAGGGGCGGCCACGGGCTGCGCGTACGGGTTCGGGGCGCCGCCGACGGGAGCGCCGGGGCCGCCAGGTACGCCGTACGGCCCGGCAGGCCCGCCGGCCTGCCCGGGCGCCGCGAACGGCGGTTGGCCGCCCTGCTGGGGCGGCGGAGGGGCGTACCAGCCCGGCTGGCCCTGTCCCGGCACCGGCATCTGCACGGGCGGCTGCGCGCCCGGCGGCAGCGGCTGCTGGAGACCGGCCTTCTGGTCGACGGTCGAGCGGTAGTCGACGGCGCCCTGCGTCATCCGCATGTACGCCTCCTCCAGCGACGCCTGGTGCGGCGACAGCTCCCACAGGCGTACGTCGGACGCGTGCGCGAGGTCGCTGATCCGGGGCAGCGCCAGCCCGGTGACCCTGAGCGCGCCGTCCGGTTCGGGCAGCACCTGGCCGCCCGCCTCGGTCAGCGCGGCGGTCAGCTTCTCGCGCTGCTGCGGCTCGGTCTCCGGTGTGCGCACGCGCGCGAAGTCGGCCGAGTTGGTGGAGATGAAGTCCTTCACGCTCATGTCGGACAGCAGCTGTCCGCGCCCGATCACGATCAGGTGGTCGGCGGTCAGCGCCATCTCGCTCATCAGGTGGGAGGAGACGAACACCGTCCGCCCCTCCGCCGCGAGCGCCTTCATCAGGTTGCGCACCCAGAGGATGCCCTCGGGGTCGAGGCCGTTGACCGGCTCGTCGAAGAGCAGCACCTGGGGGTCGCCGAGCAGCGCGGCGGCGATGCCGAGCCGCTGTCCCATACCGAGCGAGAACCCCTTGGAGCGCTTGCGCGCCACGTCCTGGAGTCCGACGACGCCCAGCACCTCGTCCACCCGCCGTGCCGGGATGCCCGACAGCTGGGCCAGGCACAGCAGGTGGCTGCGGGCGGACCGGCCGCCGTGCACGGCCTTGGCGTCGAGCAGCGCGCCCACCTGGCGGGGGGCGTTGGGCAGCTTGCGGTAGGGGAAGCCGCCGATCGTCACCCGGCCCGAGGTGGGCTGGTCCAGGCCGAGAATCATCCTCATCGTCGTCGACTTGCCCGACCCGTTGGGGCCCAGGAAGCCGGTGACGGCCCCCGGCCGCACCTGGAAGGAAAGGTCGTACACGGCCGTCTTGTCGCCATAGCGCTTCGTCAGGCCGACTGCCTCGATCATGCTCCGCACCCACCGAAAAATTCAGACAGCAGGGCACACGCCCCCGTAAGGGTTAGGAGCTTATCCGGACGCTGACGGTTCCCTTCAAAGAGCGGTAAAAATGTCGGGGCCATGACCGTGTGCCGCGGCTCAGGCATCCCGCTTCTTGAGCAGCACATACCCGCCGAGCAGGGCCACCGCGACCCACGCCACCATGATCGCGAGCCCGCCCCAGGGACCGTACGGGGTGTCGTTGTCGACCGGGGTGACCACCTGCATGATCTTGCTGCCGGCCTGGTCGGGCAGATAGCGGGCGATCTTCTTCGTCGCCGAGACGGCGCCCAGGATGTTCGAGATCAGGAAGAAGAACGGCATCAGGATGCCGAGCGACAGCATCGGACTGCGCAGCATCGCGGCCACGCCCATGGAGAACAGCGCGATGAGCGTCATGTAGAGCGCCCCGCCGAGCACCGCGCGCAGGACGCCCGGATCACCGATGGACGTCGAGTGACCGCCCAGCATCGCCTGCCCCAGGAAGAACGCCGTGAAGCTGGTGATCACCCCGACCACGAAGGCCAGCCCGGCGGCCACCGTGAGCTTGCCGGCGAGGAACGCGCCGCGCTGCGGTACGGCGGCCAGCGAGGTGCGGATCATGCCGGTGCTGTACTCGTTCGACACGACGAGCACCCCGAACACGATCATCGCGAGCTGACCGAGACTCATCCCCGCGAAGCTCGTGTACGTCGGGTCGAAGGAGAGCCGGTCCTTCTCGCTCAGGTCGCTCCACTGGTTCTTGAACAGCAGCGAGATCAGCGCGCCGAGCGCGATCGTCACCACGGCCGCGAGACCGAGCGTCCACACCGTGGACGCCACCGACCGGATCTTGGTCCACTCGGACCGGATGACCTGCGCGGCCGTCATGACCGGCCCTCCTTCCAGCCCTCGCCCCACCCCGCCGCCGTGGCGGACCCGGACGGGATCGGGGTGTCGCTGTGCGCGTGGTACTCGACCGACTCGGCGGTCAACTGCATGAACGCCTCCTCCAGGGAGGCCTGCTGGGGGCTCAGCTCGTGCAGCACCAGATTGTGCTGCGCGGCCAGTTCACCGATCAGCTCGGCCTTCCCGCCGTCCACTTCGAGCGTCTCGCCACCGGCCTCCACGACGGTGATCCCGGCCGCGTGCAGGACGTCGAGCAGGCGTTCGCGCTGGGGGGAGCGGATACGGACGTACGAACGCGAGTTCTGCTCGATGAAGTCCGCCATGGACGTGTCGGCGAGCAGCCGGCCCTGCCCGATGACCACGAGGTGGTCGGCGGTCAGCGCCATCTCGCTCATGAGGTGCGAGGAGACGAAGACCGTCCGGCCCTGGCCGGCCAGCGATTTCATCAGGTTGCGGATCCAGTGGATGCCCTCGGGGTCGAGGCCGTTGACCGGCTCGTCGAACATCAGGATCCGGGGATCGCCGAGCAGCGCGCCCGCGATCCCGAGCCGCTGGCCCATGCCGAGCGAGAACCCCTTCGCCTTCTTCCGGGCGACCGCGGTGAGCCCGACGGTGTCGAGGACCTCGTGCACGCGCGCGCGTGGGATGCCGTTGCTCTGGGCGAGACAGAGGAGGTGGTTGAAGGCGCTGCGGCCGCCGTGCATGGCCTTGGCGTCGAGCAGGGCGCCGATGTACTTGAGGGGGTCCTTGAGCCGGTCGTAGTGCTGACCGTCGATCCGGACGTCACCGGCGGTGGGGCGGTCTAGGCCGAGCATCATGCGCATCGTGGTGGACTTGCCGGCGCCGTTGGGGCCGAGGAAGCCGGTGACGATGCCGGGTCTGACGGTGAACGTCAGATGGTTGACCGCGACTTTGTCGCCGAAGCGTTTGGTCAGCCCCTCTAGCTCGATCATGCGGCCACGCTAGTTCGGGGGGGTTGGCGCTGCCAGTTGGCTTTGCCGGGCGGGGGGTCAAGGGTGCGGCAACTTTTGGTGAACGCGGGTTCGTTTTTCGGGTGGTGGTCGTTGGCGGGGCTGGTGCTGCGCCGTCGTGGCTTGTCGCGCAGTTCCCCGCGCCCCTGAGCGGAGATGCCCGCACCCCCTGTTGGGAGGTGCGGGCATCCGTCGTGCTGTTTAGCGGGACTGCTGGGCCGGAACCCCGCGGCTGATCGGCTCGTCGTCCGTGACGGGGGCGCCGGCGGCGGCGACCGCGGCTCCTGTCAGGGTGGCGAGCATCTCGCGGACGTTCGTCAGCTGGGCGTTGATCGAGTCGCGGCGGTTGGTGAGAGCCGCCAGCTCGCGCTCCGATTCCGAACGGATCCGGTCGGCCTTGGCGTTCGCGTCGGCCACGATGTCCTCGGCCTGGCGCTGGGCCGTCTCGACGGTCTGACGGGCGCGGCGCTCGGCGTCCGTACGCAGCTTCTCGGCCTCCAGGCGGAGCTGCTCCGCGCGGTGCTCGATCTCCGCGAGGCGCTTCTCGGCCTTGGCCTGACGGGACGCGAGGTCGCGCTCCGACTGCTCGCGGCGCTTGGCGAGGTTCGTCTCGAAGTCCGCGGCGGCCTGGGCGGCCTTGGCGCGGGTCTCCTCGAAGAGGGCGTCCGCCTCCTCACGCTTGGACTGCGCGTCCTTCTGCGCCTCCTGGCGCAGCTGGGAGGCGTCGCTCTTGGCCTTCTCGACGATCCGGACGCCCTCGTCCTCCGCCTTGGACTTGCGGTCCGCCGCGAACGATTCCGCGTCGTTGCGCACCTGCTGGGCCGCCGACTCGGCGAGCTCACGGTGCTGCTCGGCCGCGCGACGGGCCTCCTCGCGCAGGTCCTTCGCCTCCTCCTCGGCAAGACGGAGGATCTTCTCGACGCGCGCGCCGAGACCCGCGTACGACGGCTCTGCGTCGCTGACCTGGGCCTGGGCGTTCTGCGTCTCGAGGTGGAGCTCCTCGATGCGCTTTTCCAGAGCAGTGATACGAGCCAGAGCGCTGTCACGGTCGGAGACGAGCTTCGAGATGCGTTCGTCCACCTGAGCGCGGTCGTACCCACGCCGCACAAGCTCGAAGCCGTAGGGGGAAGTGTCGCTCATGGGGTTCCTGTCGAATGAGACCGGTGAGGTGATAGGGGAATCCTAGGGGGCCAAGCGGCGTGTCATCGAGCAGTCACCCGATTGATATGGAGAATGAGACCCCTTTTGAGTGGCTAACCGGCGGGCCGCTTGCCAAAAAGTTGGTCAAAGACCCCAGAAAGCCCCACAGGGTGCACACAGCGCGCCCTCCGCGTCAGCCCCCAACGCACCCTTCGCGCTAGCTCTCTGACGACTTGCCACCCGAACGAGGCACGCCGACGGCTGCGCCCGCCTTGACGCCGCCGTCCTTGCCGGCCGACGGGGCCTCAAAGGACTCCAACGCCTCCAGGACGTCCTGGACACGGGAGATCTCCGCCTGGATGTCCTCACGACGCCGGACGAGGATCTCCAGCTCCCGCTTGCCCTCCTCGACCGTGGCCTTCGCCTCGCGGATCGCCTCGGCCCGCAGCTCCTCGGCCTCGCGGATGAGGGAGGTCTTCTTCTGCTCGGCCTCCTTCAGTAGCCCCTCGGCCTTCTTGACGGCGGCGATACGGACCTTGCCCGCCTCGGAGTTGGCCTCCGAGACCAGGTCCTTGGCCTTCGCCTCCGCCTTGGCGAGCTGCTCCTCGGCGGCCGTGATCAGCGCGTCGCAGCGGTCACCGGTCGACCTCATGGTCTCGGCGGCCTCACGGCGGGCCCGCTCGTGCAGGCTTTCGATCTCGGCCGTGATGCGGTCGCGCAGCTCCTCCGCGCGCTCCCTTATGGCGGTGGCGTCCCGGCGCGCGCCGACGAGCAGCTCGTCCGCGTCCGTACGGGCCTTCTCCACCGTCGCGTTGCCCCGGGCCGTCGCCTGCGCCAGCAACCGGTCGGCCTCGGTGCGGGCCGCGCCCACCATCGAGTCGGCCTGCGCCTCCGCCTCCGCGGTCGTCTTCTGCGCGGCCTGCTGCGACTCCGACAGCAGCTTGTCCGCCTCGGCCGCCGTCTCCGTGATGAGCGTGTCGACCTGCTCGGCCGCCTCGGAGCGCCGCTTGTTGGCCTCCTTGCGGGCCTCGTCCAGCGTCGTGTCGGCCTCGTCGCGCGCGGTCGACATGAGCCGGTCGGCCTCCGCCGCCGCCTCGGCCTTGAACCGCTCCGCCTCGGCACGGACCCGCTCCGCGTGCTGCTGCGCCGAACCGACCGTCTCGGCGGCCTCGGCCCGCAGCCGCTCCGCCTCCCCGGTCGCCTCGGAGATCAGCTGGTCCGCCTTGGCCGTGGACTCGGCGCGAACGCGTTCCGCCTCGGCGTTGGTCTCCTCGGTGAGCCGCTCCGCCTCCGCCGTCACCTCGGTGATCAGCGTGTCGGCCTGCGTCGCCGCGTCCGAACGGATCCGGTTCGCGTCCTCACGCGCCTCCGCACGGCTGCGCGCCGCGTCCTGCTCGGCGTTCGCGATGGTGTCCGACGCCTCGGTACGCACCCGCTGGGCGTGCGCGGAGGCGTCCTGGCGCAGCCGCTCCGCCTCGGCGATCGCCTCGCCCACCGTGCGCTCGGCGAGCGCCTTGGCGTGCTCCGACGCCTCCGCCGCCTCACGCCGGACCCGGCTCGCGTCCTCCGAGGCCCGCTCCCGCTCCGAGTAGGCGTCCGCACGGACCCGGTCCGACTCCTCCTGCGCCTCGCGCCGCATCCGGTCGGCGACGTGCTCGGCGGCGGAGCGCAGCCCCTGGATCTCCTCCTGGGCCTGCTCGTGCAGCCCGGACACCGACTCCCGCACCTGCTGGGCGTGCTGCTCGGCCGCCGACACCATCTCGTTGGCGCGCCGGTCCGCCTCCTCGACCAGCCGTACGGCCTCGGCCTGGGCGTCCTCCACGCGCCTGCGCGCCGACGCCAGCAGCTCCTCGCTCTGCTCGCGGGCCCGCTCGCGCTCCTGGTCGGCCTCCTGGCGGGCGGAACCGAGGGTCTCCTCGGCCTCGCGCCGGCGCCGGGTGGCTTCCTCCTGAGCTGCGGCCAGCGTCTCCGACGCCTCCGCGGCCAGCCGCTCGGCAGCGGCCTGCGCCTCCGCCCGTACCCGGTCGGCGGTGTCCTGGGCCTCCGTCTTCAGCCGCTCGGCCTCCGCCGCCGCCTCGGACCGCAGACGTACGGCGATGGCCTCACCCTCGGCCCGCGACGCGGACGCGTCCGCCGCCGCCTCGTCGCGCAGCCGCTGGATCTCCGCGTCGGCCTGCGCCTGCAGACTCCGGATGCGCTCGGCGGCCTCGGAACGCAGCCGCTCCGACTCCTCGGAACCCTCGCGGCGGATCCGGTCGGCCTCCGCGCGGGCGTCGGTGAGCGCCTGCTCGGCGGCCGTGAGCCGGTCCTCGGCCTCGGACTGCAGCCGGGTCAGTTCGGCGGCGGCCTCCTCGCGGCGCGCCTCTATGGCCCGCTCGGTCTCCTCACGCAGCTCACGCGCGCCCTGCTCGGCGTCCGCCGTGATGCCCTCGGCCTGCTCGACCGCCTCCGCGCG
This sequence comes from Streptomyces sp. NPDC047042, assembly GCF_040644035.1. Taxonomy (NCBI): domain Bacteria; kingdom Bacillati; phylum Actinomycetota; class Actinomycetes; order Kitasatosporales; family Streptomycetaceae; genus Streptomyces; species Streptomyces sp. NPDC047042. The sequence goes on from NZ_JBEYVP010000045.1 coordinate 20,380, forward strand.
GGCCCGCTCGGCCTCCTTGCGGGTGCGCTCCAGCGTCTCCTCGGCCTGCCGGCGCAGCGCCGTCGCCCGCTCGATGGCCTCCGTACGGACCTTCTCGCTGTCCGTCTGGGCGGTCTGGCGCAGCTCGTCCGCGTCCGCCTTCGCCTTCGCCAGCAGCTCCTCGGCGGTCCTGGCCGCCTCCTCGATCTGCTGGACGGCCTCACGGCGCGCCTCCGCGCGGATGCGCTCGCCCTCGGCGACCGCGTCGGCACGCAACTGCTCGGCCTCGCCGCGCAGCCGCCGGGCCTCCTCCTGGAGCTCGACCGTCTTGGCCCGGTACTCCTTGGTGTCGTCCTTCGCCGTGCCCTTGAGCTGCTCGGCGATGTCGTGCGCCTCGGCACGCAGCCGGTCCGCCTCCGCCTCGGCCTCGGCGCGGATGCGCTCGGCCTCCTCGGTGGCCGCCCTGGTGGTCGACTTGGCGTCCTCGGACGCCTTGTTCAGGACCTCCTCGGCGGTGCGGGCCGCCTTGGAGAGCTGGGAGGCGGTCTCCTCGGCGGTGAGACTGCGAGCGGTCTCCTCGGCCTCCGCGACGATCTTCTCGGCCTTGGCCTTGGCATCGGCGACGACCTCCTCGGCCGCCGCCTTGGTGGCCTCCGCCTCCTGGCTGGCCTCGGTGACCAGCCGGGCGACCTGCTCCTTCGCCGTACGCGTGCGCTGCTCGTTGGCCGACTCGGCGCTCGAGGTCGCCTTGGCGGCGGTCTCCTTCGCCTCGGCGACGACCTTCTCCGCCTCGGCGCGCGCCTCGCGCAGGGCGGCCTCGGCCTCCTGCATCCGCTGCTCGGCGGCGCGGCTCAGCTCGGTGGCCTGACGGCGGGCGCTGTCCGACTCGGTCGCCGTGGAACTGCGCAGCTGCTCGGCGTGGTCGGCGGCCTCGCGGGCCTCGGAGGTCGCGCTGTTCAGGAGGCGCTCGGCCTCCGCGCGGGCCCGGCGCAGCAGCTGGTCGGCCTCCGCGCGGGCGGACTCGCCCTCGCTCTGCAGCCGCTGCCTGGCCTCGTTCGCGACCCGCTCGGCCTCGGCGCGCGCGGCGGCCAGCGCCTGCTCGGCCTCGGCCCGCGACTCGTCGACGAGCCGCCGCGCCTGGGACTCGCTGCGGGCCCGCAGCTGCTCGGCCCACGCCACGTTCTCGTTGACGTGCGACTCGACGGTCTGCCGGCGCTCGGCCAGCTCCTGGTCGAGCTGCTGGCGCCTGGTCACCGCCTCCTGGTGCAGCTCGGCCTGCAGCCGGGCCGCCTGCTCGGCGTGCTCCTGCAGGATGCGCTGCGTCTGCGCGCGCGCCTGCGACATCTCCCGCTCGGCGTCCTGGCGGAGCTGGTCCGCCTGGATCTGCGCGTTGCGCAGCAACTGCTCGGCCTGATAGCCGAGGTCACCGCCGTCATAGGCGGGCCGGGACATGAGGGTGCGGCGCGCCTCGTGAAGCTTGGCGCGCAGCACCTCGACCTGGTAGCCGAGGTCCTCGGCGTGCTGAATCGCCTTTTCCCGCTCGGTCTTCAGCCGCTCCATCTCGGCCTCGAACCGAGAGAGGTGGTCGACGTCAGCCGCCGGCTCTCGCTCCTGGCGTTCGTAGCCCCGCACTGCGCGGTCCCATCCGTCCCTGGTCGCAACCTTCTCCGAACGAGCCACGTCCGTCCGCCGAACGGGGCCCCCGGGGAATGGTGTCAGATCAACGCCGAGGCACGGTCTCCCGCCCTCACCCTCGGCCCCCGAAACCTGTACCCCGGCCCTCGGATCCCGCACCTCGACACACCGGGACCCGGGCCGCTCCCCGACAACACGGCAGCGGCCGTCCCCAACCCTACCGGCCCATATGTACGAGGGTCAGTGCTCAGGTGACTCAACAGCCGCCGAAGTGACCAGTTCTGTCAGTACTCCGTGGCAATCCTTCGGGTGCAGGAAGGTGATCCGCGACCCCATGGAGCCGATCCGTGGCTCCTCGTACAGAACGCGTACGCCCTTGCTGCGGACGTCACCGGCCACTCCGTCTACATCTGCCGTACCGAAAGCGATGTGGTGCACCCCCTCCCCGTTCTTGGCCAGCCACTTCCCCACGGCGGAGTCCTCGCGGGTGGGCTCCAGGAGCTGGAGGTAGGAGGCGCCGCCGTCGTCCGTGTTGTTGATCTTCAACATGGCCTCGCGTACGCCCTGCTCCTCGTTGACCTCGGAGTGGAACACCTCGAAGCCGTACGTGGCCCGGTAGAACTCGACAGTCGTGTCGAGGTCGAAACAGGCGATCCCGATGTGGTCGATTCGCGTCAGCATGGTGTTAGTGCAGCGCTCCGGAGGTGGTTACGCAACGTGCGCGCGATCACACCGACAGCCGGATGACGGAGGGACTACCGCTCAGTACATTCAAGTAAACCCTCGTTCACACACTCCTCAGCTCTTCAGCTGAAAGGGGATCCCACCTCATGTCAGGAACGAACAGCACCACCTCGGTGATCGTCGCGGGCGCTCGTACGCCCATGGGACGACTGCTGGGCTCCCTGAAGACCTTCTCCGGAGCCGACCTCGGCGGTTTCGCGATCAAGGCCGCCCTCGACCGTGCGGGAATCGGTGGCGACCAGGTGCAGTACGTGATCATGGGCCAGGTCCTCCAGGCCGGCGCGGGCCAGATCCCGGCCCGCCAGGCCGCGGTCAAGGCCGGCATCCCGATGAGCGTCCCGGCGCTGACCATCAACAAGGTGTGTCTGTCGGGCCTGGACGCCATCGCCCTCGCCGACCAGCTGATCCGCGCCGGCGAGTTCGACGTGATCGTGGCCGGTGGCCAGGAATCGATGACCAACGCCCCCCACCTGCTCCCCAAGTCCCGTGAGGGCTACAAGTACGGCGCGATCGAAATGCTCGACGCGATGGCGCACGACGGCCTGACCGACGCCTTCGAGAACATCGCCATGGGCCTGTCCACCGAGAACCACAACACCCGCCTGGGCATCCTCCGCCCCGAGCAGGACGAGCTCGGCGCCCTCTCCCACCAGCGTGCGGCGGCGGCCCAGAAGAACGGCGTCTTCGAGGCGGAGATCACCCCGGTCGAGATCCCGCAGCGCAAGGGCGACCCGATCGTTTTCAGCCAGGACGAGGGCATCCGGGCCGAGACGACCACGGAGACCCTGAGCAAGCTGCGCCCGGCGTTCACCAAGGACGGCACGATCACCGCCGGCTCGTCCTCACCCATCTCGGACGGTGCGGCGGCCGTGGTGGTCATGAGCAAGGCCAAGGCCGAGGAGCTCGGCCTGGAGTGGATCGCGGAGATCGGCGCCCACGGCAACGTGGCCGGCCCGGACAACTCCCTCCAGTCCCAGCCCTCCAACGCCATCCAGCACGCCCTCAAGAAGGAGGGCCTGGGCGTCGAGGATCTTGACCTGATCGAGATCAACGAGGCCTTCGCGGCGGTCCTGGTCCAGTCGATGAAGGACCTCGGCGTGTCAACGGAAAGGGTGAACGTCAACGGCGGTGCGATCGCTCTCGGTCACCCGATCGGGATGTCCGGCGCACGGCTCGTACTGCACCTGGCCCTGGAACTGAAGCGGCGCGGCGGCGGCGTCGGCGCGGCGGCCCTGTGCGGGGGCGGCGGCCAGGGTGACGCGCTGATCGTGCGGGTACCCAAGGCGTAAGCGGTCGCGAGAGGGCCGGCCGTACGGCTGTGATCGGAACGGAGCTGTGATGCAGGACGTCCCCACGCTGGTGGCCCAGGCCAGGGAAGGCCGGCCTCGGGCCGTGGCCCGGCTGATCTCCCTGGTGGAGGGGGCGTCCGGACAACTCCGCGAGGTCATGGCCGCGCTGGCCCCCCTGGCGGGCAACGCGTACGTGGTCGGCCTGACGGGATCACCGGGTGTCGGCAAGTCGACGTCGACCTCGGCGCTGGTCACCGCTTACCGGCGGCAGGGCAGGCGGGTCGGCGTCCTCGCCGTCGACCCCTCGTCGCCCTTCTCCGGCGGCGCGCTGCTCGGCGACCGGGTGCGGATGTCGGACCATGTGTCGGACCCCGGCGTCTACATCCGCTCCATGGCGACCCGGGGTCACCTCGGCGGCCTGGCCTGGGCGGCCCCCCAGGCGATCCGCGTCCTGGACGCGGCGGGCTGCGACGTGATCCTGGTCGAGACGGTCGGCGTGGGCCAGTCGGAGGTGGAGATCGCCGCGCAGGCGGACACCAGCGTGGTGCTCCTCGCGCCCGGCATGGGCGACGGCATCCAGGCGGCCAAGGCGGGAATCCTCGAGATCGGCGATGTGTACGTCGTCAACAAGGCGGACCGGGACGGCGCGGACTCCACGGCCCGCGAACTGAACCACATGCTGGGCCTGGGCGAGTCCCGGTCCCCCGGCGACTGGCGCCCCCCGATCGTGAAGACGGTCGCGTCCCGGGAAGAGGGCATCGACGAGCTGGTGGAGGCCCTGGAGAAACACCGCGCGTGGATGGATGAGCGCGGAGTCCTCACCGAACGCCGACGGGCCCGCGCCGCCCACGAGGTCGAGACGATCGCCGTCACCGCCCTGCGCGAACGCATCGGCGACCTGCACGGCGACCGACGCGTGAGCGCCCTGGCCGAGCGGATCGTGGCGGGCGAGCTGGACCCGTACCGGGCGGCGGACGAACTGGTCGCGGGCCTGACGGAGATGTGACGTGAGAGGGCGGCAGGGCGGGTTGGCGTGGTGGTCGGCTCCGGACCGCGCTGATACCTTGACCGGCATGTTCCTCCTCTTGGCATAGGTGCCGCCCCACACCACCGCGACCGGCCCGCACACGCGGCGCGGTCGACGCGGTGATCCGGCGTCCCTTCCTGCCACGGCGCTCGCTCGACGCGCCGCCTCCAAGAGGAACTTCGTATGCCCGCGACCTCGACGCGGCCTTCCTATGCCGCCGTCCTGCGTATCCCGCACGCCCGCCGCACCTTCGCCACCGCCCTGCTCGGCAGGCTGTCCTACGGCATCGTCCCGCTGTCCGTGATGCTCGCCGTGACCCGGGCCTCCGGCTCCTACGCCGTGGCCGGCGCCGCGATGGCGCTCTTCGGCGCCACCGTCGTCCTCCTGGCGCCCGCCAGGGCCGCCCTCATCGACCGGTACGGGCCGCGCCGGGCGCTCGTCCCCCTGCTGCTCACCCACCTCACCGCGCTCGGGCTGCTGACCGTGGCCGTCTGGCGCCCCGGTACCCCCGCGGTCGTCCTGGGCTCCCTCACCGCCCTCGCGGGTGCCTGTGCGCCGCCGCTCGGGCCGACTATGCGGGCCGTGTGGAGCGCCATCGCCGAGGACCGCCAGCTGCTGCAGCGGGCGTACAGCCTCGACGGTGTCGCCGAGGAACTGCTCTTCGTCTCGGGGCCGTTGCTGGTGGGTGTCCTCGCCGGGTTCACCGTGCCGGCCGTCGGCATCGTCGTCGGGGCGGCCCTGATGGCGACGGGCACCGCCGGTTTCGTGACCTCGCCCGCGCTACGGGGGATGAGTCCCGCGGCGCGCGAGGCCGGCCGGGGGACAGGCGGCGACCAGCACGTACTTCGCCGCATCCGGGGTCCGGTCGGCGCCGTCGCCGGTGTCGGACTCGGGCTCGGCTCCCTCGACCTCCTGGTCGTGGTGTTCGCCGGGCAGCACGGCCACGGCGCGGCGAGCGCGGCCTGGGTCCTGGCCGCGTTGTCCGCCGGAAGCGCCGTCGGGGGGCTGCTCAACGGGGCCGTGACGTGGCGCTGGCCGGCCCGGCTCCGGCTCACCCTGCTGGCGTTCGGCCTGGGCCTGGCGCTCCTCGGCGCGGGACTCGCCCCCGGCCTCGGCACCCTCGCCGTCACCATGACACTGGCCGGGGTCTTCGTGTCCCCGGCCATCACCACCGCGTATCTCATCGCCGACGAGACGGTGGCACCCGAGGCGCGTGTCCGGGCCGGGGCGTGGGTCAACACGGCGACCAACGCGGGCAGCACGATCGGCTCCGCCGGGGTGGGGGCCCTCGCCGGGCATCTGCCGGTGGGCGTCTGCTTCGCGCTGACCGGGGTGGTGGTGCTGGTCGCGGGACTGTTTCCCACCCACCCAACCGTTTCCAGCCCGATTTCCGAGTGATCCTCGAACGCCGGCCGACTATCCGCAGGTCGCACCCCTTTGGCGAGCTCAGTCCTCGTCCGACTGGACCCGCGTGATCTTCCCCGTGTCGACTGCCACGCTCCACTCGCTCGTCGTACCGGCCTTCACCGTCGCCACGTTCCAGGCCACGGCACCGCTGTCGTCGTCCGCGTCGATCTCGGTGACCGTGCCCTTGGCGGCGGCGGTGAGGGCGGCCTTGTGGGCGTCGAACTTCGCGCCCTTCAGGGCCGCCGACTCGGCGCGGTCCTCGCTGTCGTTGTCGTCGTCACCCTCGTCGTTGTCGCGGTACGCGCCCAGCACCTTCCCGGCGCCGGAGACGTTCACGTCGTACTCGGCGCCGTCGCTCCGCACGACGTCCACGTTCCAGGTGCCGGCGTCGGCGCCGTCGTCCTCCAGTTCGGCGGAGACGGCGGTGCCCGGGGTGTGCCGCAGCGCGGCGGCGATGGCCTCGGCGGCCGAGACACCGCTGCCGCGAACGGTCGTACGGTCCTCGGTGTCGTCGCTCCGGTCGTCCGTGTCGTCGTCCCGGTCGGAGACCACCCGCACGTTGGTGCCCGTCGCAGGCCGTGCCGCCGACTCGTCGTCGCCCGCCGCGAAGGCCACGACGGTGCCTCCGGCCAGCGCGGCGGCGGTGAGGGTGGCGATGACGATGTTCCGCTTCATGGTGTTCCTGCCTCTTCTCTCGGGCTCGGCGATCCGCTCGCCTCGATCTCGATGACGAGAACCAAGCTGCCCGAGGCCTCCTGAAGCTGACCTGAAGGCAGCTGAAGGCGCCTTCAGGTTCGTTTTGCGAGGCTGTACCCATGCGTCTGTTGATCGTCGAGGATGAGAAGCGGCTGGCCCTGTCGCTCGCCAAGGGCCTGACCGCCGAGGGATACGCCGTGGACGTCGTCCACGACGGCCGTGAGGGCCTGCACCGGGCCACCGAGACGCCGTACGACCTGGTGATCCTCGACATCATGCTGCCCGGCCTCAACGGCTACCGCGTCTGCGCGGCCCTGCGCGCCGCCGGACACGACGTACCGATCCTCATGCTCACCGCGAAGGACGGCGAGTACGACGAGGCGGAGGGCCTCGACACGGGCGCCGACGACTATCTGACCAAGCCGTTCTCCTACGTCGTCCTGGTCGCCCGCGTGAAGGCGCTGCTGCGCCGGCGCGGGTCGGCGGGGTCCTCGCCCGTGCACGTGGTCGGCGAGCTGAGGGTCGACACCGCCGCCCACCGCGTCCACCTCGGGGAGGACGAAGTCGTCCTCACGGCAAAGGAGTTCGCCGTGCTGGAGCAGCTCGTCGTGCGGGCAGGCGAGGTGGTGTCGAAGGCGCAGATCCTGGAGCACGTCTGGGACTTCGCGTACGACGGCGACCCGAACATCGTCGAGGTGTACGTCAGCACGCTGCGCCGCAAGCTCGGCGCCCCGCTGATCCGGACCGTGCGCGGCGCCGGGTACCGGCTGGAGGCGTCGCGGTGAGACGCGCCCTCGGCTCCGTGCGGGCCCGCGCGACCCTCGGGGCCACCCTTGTCGTGGCCATCGCGCTGGTCGCCGCCGGGACCGCCGTACTGCTCTCCCTGTGGTCCAACCTGAGCGGTCAGGCCGGCACGCAGGCGGAGCGGACCGCGCGGACGGTCGCCGCCGACCTGGCGGCAGGCACGGCCTACGACCAGCTGTCGCTCGATCACGACGACCGGCCCGTCCAGGTCGTCGACGAGTCCGGGCGGCTGGTCGCGGTGAGTGAGGACCTGGAGCGGATCAGCGGTACAGGTGTCACGGCGGTGCGTCCGCAGGCACCGGCGGGCGGCGACCCGGACGACAGCGCGGCCCGGGAGGACGACGACCACGACTCCCTCTCGCCCGGTGAGATCGACGACGACGTCTCTTTCACCGACGGATCCGCGACCGTCGAGGGCGACGAGGCCGACTACCGGTTCGCGGCCGTACGGGTCGAGGTCGACGGCAAGGGCACGCTCACCGTCCACGCGGGCGCGCCGCTCTCCGCCGAACAGAGTGCCGTCAGCACCGCGTTGACCGTCATGCTGATCGGCTTCCCGCTGCTCCTCGGCGTCGTCGGGGGTGTCACCTGGCTGGTCACCCGGCGGGCGCTGCGCCCCGTCGAGGGCATCCGCGCCGAGATGGCCGCGATCACCGCCTCCCAGGACCTCGCCCGGCGTGTTCCGGTGCCGGACACGCACGACGAGGTCGCCCGCCTCGCCCGGACCACCAACGAGACGCTGGCCGCCCTGGAGACCTCCGTGGAACGCCAGCGCCGGTTCGTCGCCGACGCCTCCCACGAGCTGCGCAGCCCCATCGCGTCCCTGCGCACCCAGCTCGAAGTCGGCGCCGCGCACCCGGAGTTGTTGGATGTCGACGGCGCCGTGGAGGACACCGTACGGCTGCAGCGCCTTGCCGCCGACCTGCTGCTGCTGGCCCGGCTGGACGCGGGGGAGCGGCCCGGGGACGCGCGCTTCGACCTCGCGGAACTGGTCCGGGAAGAGGCGGAGGGCCGGGCGGGCGTGACGCCGGAAACGGGGGTGGCTGTGGAAGTCACCGGGTCCCGGACCCAGTTGGGGCGGCTGGTCGCCAATCTGCTGGACAACGCGCAGCGGCACGCCCGGTCGGCGGTCACCGTGTCCGTGCGGCGAGAGGACGGGGGTCAGGAGGGCGGGGGACAGGAGGGCGGGTACGCCCTGGTCGAGGTCGCCGACGACGGTGACGGGGTGCCCGTGGCCGACCGGGAGCGGGTCTTCGAGCGGTTCGTACGGCTCGACGCCGCCCGCAGCCGTGACGACGGCGGCGCCGGGCTCGGCCTCGCCATCGCCCGGGACGTCGCCGTACGGCACGGCGGAACGCTCACCGTGGGTGAGGCGGCGGCAGGCGGAGCCCTGTTCGAGCTCCGCCTGCCGGTCGCCTGATCCCTGATCCCTGGGGGAGGTCCCTACGGCCTGCCCCGGTGGCCGCGCAGGTGCTCCGCGACCGGCTTCAGCGACGCGCTGAGTTCGGCCAGCGCCTCCGGGGACAGCAGGTCGATGAAGTGCCGCCGCACCGACGCCACATGGTGGGGCGCGACCTTGTTCATCGTGTCCATGCCCTGCTGGGTGAGCACCGCGTACAGCCCTCGCCGGTCGGACTCGCAGTTCTCGCGGCGGACCAGGTTCGCGTTCTCCATGCGGGTGATCTGGTGCGAGAGCCGGCTCTTGGACTGGAGGGTGGCGGACGCGAGGTCACTCATCCGCATGCGGACGCCCTCGGACTCGGAAAGGTTCACGAGGATCTCGTAGTCGTTCATCGTCAGGCCGAACGGTTGCAGGTCCTTCTCGAGCTGGTAGGTCAACAGCCTGTTGACCTCCAGGTGGGTGCGCCAGGCGCACTGCTCCGCGTCGGTCAGCCAGCTTGTGGCCGTCTCGGTCTCCATGAATGAAGTCTACCTAAAAGGTTGAAAGGCGAACTAGTGAGGGTGGTGTGACGGCGTGCACATGTTCGACGTCACACTCCGCAGACTACCGCTCACAGCCCGAAGCGGCGCTGGAGGTCGCCGAGCTGTCCGGGAAGGCGTGGTGTGCCCGGCTGCTGCGGATGGCCCGCCGGGGTCCCGCCGCCACCCGGCACCCCGGGCTCGTGCGGAACCACGCCTGTGGCCTGCTCGGCCATGAGCGTCTCGGAGGACTGGAGCAGTACCGTGCCGGCCCCGACGAACTCGAACTGGTGCTCCTCGCCGGAGGCCCCGCCGAGGCCCGTCATCGCACGTAGACCGCCCATCAGGCCCGTCATGTACTGGTGGTCGTAGTGATGGCAGGGCGAGGGGCAGTCGGCCCAGCCGACCAGGGCCTGCGGGTCGACCCGGATCGGGGGTTCCATGAACACCACCGGGCCGTTCGACGCGGCCACGAACTTGCCCGTTCCGATGAGGGTCAGAAAGCCCGGCACGATCGACTGCTTGAGCGCGAGACTTGGCTGAAATGCGAGGAGATTGCCCGAGCGAATGGTCAGGTTGCCGTCCTCCAGATCGTACGAATTCACGTCGAAGGCCCGGTCGGCGAGCAGCATCTTGCCCGAGCCCTCGGCCACGACCCAGTCGCTCGCGTGCAGAGGCGAATGGAAGGACGTACGGACGAGACGGTCCAGTCGGCCGTGTCCGATGCCGTTGAAGTCGATCGAGCCGTAGTAGGCGATCATCTTCCCCTTCTGCAGGAACCACTGGCTCCCCTTGAGCTCCACGCAGAAGGTGTAGTTGTTGACGTTGTCGTCGGACGGCAGCGTCATCGGGTCGTGGACGACGGGCCCGGCGCCCGGGTAGGTGGTCACCGGGGGCCTCCGGGGATGCCTCGGTCTTCAGACGGTCGGGGATACGCCAACGCGGTCGGGTAGGCTGACGGCCGTGCGTTGCGAGAACCAAGCGCGTACGCCGTGCTGATCGAGAACCAAGACAGCACATGCACCTCCAAGCTTTGCGGTACAGACCGGGCTGGTTTCAACCCGGCTGGTGTTGATCGTGGAAGACCTGTTGGGTCGCTGACCCGCAGGCGGCGTGAGCCAGGAATCCCTCTGCTTCGGCTGGGGGAGGATTCAAAGCTTTTCCTCCGACGCCTGGACGTACACCGCACCGCTGCCGCTGAGCTCGAGCTGGAAGGCCTCGCCCGAGCCGCGGCCCACCATGTCGCGCCAGCCCAGCGCGGTGGACAGCTTGTTGCGGACGTCGCCGTGGTGCGCGACGTACGCCTGCGGGTCGACGTGGACCGGGCGCTGGGGCGTGATCGGCACCTCGATCACCCCGCCGTGGGCCATCACGGCGACCGCGCCGTGCCCCTTGAGGGTGGTCGTGAAGAGCCCCTGGCCCGTCACCTGCCCCCGGACCATGCCCATGACGCCGCCCTGCGAGCCCATGAACATGGTGCCCTGCTGGAGGGTGCCGTCGAAGGCGAGGAGGCGGTCCGCCTCGACGCACAGCGTGTCCCCGGTGAGGTTGATGACCTGGATGTGGTGGCCGCCGTGCCCGAACAGGACCGTGCCGCTGCCCTCGACCGTCATCAGCGGGGTGGCCTCATTGGCGACCCGGCGGCCGATCATCGACATGATCCCGCCCTGGCCGCCCTGCATGTTGGGCGTGAAGGACACCTCGCCCTTGTAGGCGAGCATCGCCCCGCGCTGACTGAACAGGCGCTGACCGGGCATGACGGTCGCCTCGATCATCTTGGAGTTGATCTCACGGAAGGGCATGTCACACGTCCCCGGCGATCGTGTTGCGCTCACTGGGCTGGACGTACACCAGGCCGTCGCCCTCGAAGCGGATCTGGAAGGCCTCGCCGCCGCCCTCACCCATGAACGTGCGGAACGACACGCCGGACTGGAAGGACTGCCGCACGTTGCCCTGGTGCGCGATGTACGCACCCGGGTCGACCGTCAGCGGGAACTGGGGGCTCACCCGGAGCACCACCGCCGGGCCGTCCGACATGATCGCCGCCTGGCCGTGCCCCTCGACGGTCGTCGTGAACAGCCCGTTGCCCTGTGAGGCGCCGCGCAGGCCGGTGAACGACGTGCCCGTGCGCAGGCCCCCGTCGGTGGCCAGGAGGTTGCTCGACTCGACGTACAGCTTGTCCCCCTGGAGGCCGACAAGGTTGATCTCGGAGGCGCGGTCGGCGAACCAGCAGGTCCCGTGCCCTTTCACCTCCATCAGTGTCATCTGCTCACCGGTGATCCGCCTGGTGACCATCCCCCGGATGCCCTCACCGCCCCCGCTGAGCTTCTTGAAGTCCATCTGGCCGTCGTACGCCACCATCGAGCCGTTCTTCGCCTTCACGGCGTCCCCGGTCATGTCGATGGCCAGCACCTTGCTGCCTTGAAGTCGAAACATCGCCACGGGGCGAAGGTAGCCCGCCGGGGACCTCCGGCAACAGATCCCGAAGGTGGAGATCGCCCCCCAATCTCCCCCTAGGGGGACGGGCGCCGGGGCCGGACCCCCGCCCCGGTCGTCCCAGCCGCGAATGCCACAATGGGTGAACGTTTGTGCATCCATTCACAAAGCAGGGCCCCCAGTACCCCCTGGGCAACCCCCGAGCGACCCACCGAAGGTGACCCGTGGACATCAAGACCGCCTCCGCCCTCCGCCGACTGCGGCTGGTCTCGGCCCCCGAGGCCGTTTCCTTCCTTCTCCTGCTGGTCTGCTCGGTGCTGAAGCGGACCACGGACTTCAACGCGGTGCCCGTCATGGGCATGGTCCACGGCATCCTCTTCGTCCTCTACGTGATCTTCTGGGCTGACGCCTGGAACCGCGCCAAGTGGCCCCTGAAGACCGCTGCCCTCTACTTCGTCCTCTCCGTCCTCCCGACCGGCGGCTTCTTCGCCGAGCGCAAGCTGCGCCGCGAGGCCGAGCAGGCCGTCGACGCGGCCATCGCCACCCGGGTCCGCCAGGAAGAGGCCTCCAAGTCATGATCGTCGCCTTCTCCGTGACGCCCCTCGGTGTCGGCGAGGACGTGGGGGAGTACGTCGCCGACGCCGTCCGCGTCGTCCGTGAATCCGGGCTCCCCAACCGCACCGACGCGATGTTCACCTCCATCGAGGGCGACTGGGACGAGGTCATGGACGTCGTCAGACGGGCCGTCGCCGCCGTCGAGGAACGCGCACCGCGTGTCTCCCTCGTCCTCAAGGCCGACATCCGCCCCGGAGTGACCGACGGTCTGACCTCCAAGGTGGAAACCGTGGAGCGCCACCTCTCCCGGTAAACCAGCCGCGCGCTCCACTCACCCATCCGCACTCACCCGTACGGACGCATCCAGTTCGACCAGCCGTCATATCTCCACTTTCGTAGGGATATCAGCTCGTTCGATCCCTGGAGGCGCTGTGCGGCCGGACGGCTACGACTACGACACCCACAGCCGGCTGGCCGGGCCCCTCACCGAGGCACCGGCCGGATCCCCCTACCGCGTCCGGTACACCTCGCTCCTCTCCCGCGAACCGCGCCGCATCCGGGCCGTCCTGCTGATGACCCTCGCGCCGCTGCTCACCGGCACCCTGCTCGTCTACCTCGTCTGGCCCACCCACTGGGCGGAACGCGAGGGCGGCAGGGCGTGGATGGTCCACCTCGACATCGTGATGCTCGTCGCCATCGGGCTGATCGAGCTGTTCATGCTCGTCAACGTGGTGTCCATCGCCCACGCCACCATGGTCGCCCGCGACCCCGTGCCCGTCGTCCCCGAGCCCGGCACCCGCGTCGCCTTCCTCACCACGTACGTCCCCGGCCGGGAACCCCTCGAGATGGTCCGCGCCACCCTCGAGGGCGCGACCCGCGTCCACCACACCGGCCCGCTGGACGTCTGGCTCCTCGACGAGGGCGACGACGAACAGGCCAGGGCGCTCTGCGCCGAACTGGGCGTACGGCACTTCACCCGGCACGGGATCCCCGAGTGGAACCGGGCCAGCGGCGTCCACCGGGCCCGCACCAAGCACGGCAACTACAACGCGTGGATCGCCCTGCACGGCGACGAGTACGACCTCTACGCCTCCGTCGACACCGACCACGTCCCGCTGCCCGACTTCCTCGAGCGGATGACGGGCTTCTTCCGTGACCCGGACGTCGCCTTCGTCGTCGGCCCCCAGGTGTACGGGAACTACACCCACCCCGTCACCAAGGCCGCCGAGTCCCAGCAGTTCCTCTTCCACGCGCTCATCCAGCGCGCCGGCAACCGCTACCGCGCCCCCATGTTCGTCGGCACCAACAACGTCGTACGCATAGCCGCCGTCAAACAGATCGGCGGGCTGTACGACTCCATCACCGAGGACATGGCCACCGGGTTCGAACTGCACCGCCGCCGCAATCCGGTGACCGGGCGCCACTGGCGGTCCGTCTACACGCCCGACGTGCTCGCCGTGGGCGAGGGGCCCGCCTCCTGGACCGACTTCTTCACCCAGCAGACCCGCTGGTCGCGCGGCACGTACGAGACGCTCTTCAAGCAGTACTGGAAGGCCCCCTTCACCATGCCCCCGGGCCGCCTCTTCTCGTACACGCTGATGCTCGTCTACTACCCGATGACCGCCGTCAACTGGTTCCTCGGCATCCTGAGCTGCTTCCTCTTCCTCTGGTTCGGGGCCTCCGGCACCCAGGTCGCCGCGTCCGTCTGGCTGATGCTCTACAGCGACGCCGCCGCCCTCCAGATCGGGCTCTACCTCTGGAACCGGCGGCACAACGTCTCGCCGCACGAGCCGGAGGGGTCCGGCGGGCTCGCCGGCATGGCGATGTCGGCGATCTCCGCGCCCATCTACCTGAAGTCGTTCGGCGCGGCCCTGCTCCGGCGCCCCTGCCGGTTCGTCGTCACACCCAAGGGCGGGGACGCCAGCCCCGACCGCCTCCTCACCTTCCGCATCCACCTCTTCTGGGCCGCCCTCCTCGCGGTCTCGCTCGCCGCCTCCGTCCACCTCGGGCACACCCATGCGGCCATGCGCACCTGGGCCGTCCTGGCGATGGTGATCTCCCTCGCCCCGGTCGCGGTGTGGATCGGCACCCGCCTGGGGGACCGCGCGCCGGCCGACGAACCGGCCGTCGCCACGAACACGGTCGCCCCGGTCTCGGGCACGTCGACGGGAGGCAACTAGGTCATGACCGCACAACTGTCGAAGAAGACCCCTGGGCCCCGTACATCCCAGAAGGCCAAGAAGACTTTCCTGGGTATCGGAGGTGTGGCCCTGCTCGCCGGGCTCAACGCACCCGCCGTGCTCGGCTTCGCGAGCGAGCGCTACCACGAGTACAAGATCGCCCAGCCCGGCTACCGGGCGAAGTACGGCTCCTGGAGCGCGGTCGACATCCCGAAGCAGTTCCGTACCAACGCCATCCACGCGGCCCTGCTGCACACCGGCAAGGTCCTGATCGTCGCGGGCTCGGGCAACGAACAGAAGAAGTTCGACAAGGGATCCTTCGACACGGTCCTCTGGGACCCGAGGACGGACACCTTCAAGAAGATCGCCACCCCGGACGACTTCTTCTGCGCCGGCCACGCCCAACTCCCCAGCGGACGCCTCCTGGTGGCCGGCGGCACCGCACGCTACGAGCTGCTCGACGGCGAGGTCGAGCGGGCCGGCGGCGGGATGCGCGTCAAGAACGAGAACCCCGACAAGGCGATGCGCCTGAAGAAGGGCACCCGGTTCCGTTCGCCCTCCGGGGTCGAGTACGTCAGCAGGTTCGACGTCACCGTCCCCAAGGCCCGGCGCACCCAGAAGATCACGTACGACGCCGCCGGGGTCATGCGGCCCTGGGTGACGAAGGTCGTCCCGAGCGAGGCGCGGGTCTTCGTCGAGGCGGCGAAGGCGGGGCCCATGGCAATCACCGCCAGGCAGGCGCAGTACGAGATCGTCGGCCTGAAGGGCAAGGACGCCGACAACACGTACGGCCTCTCCGAGAAGATCACCATGGACAAGCAGGACTTCCAGGGGATCCGGGCCGCCTACGAGTTCGACCCGAGGGCCGAGAAGTACATCCCGGTCGACCCGATGGACAAGGCGCGCTGGTACCCGACCCTCGTCGGCCTCGACGACGGACGGATACTGGCCGTCTCCGGTCTCGACGACGTCGGGGCGATCGACCCCGGCGACAACGAGATCTACGACCCGAGGACGAAGAAGTGGACCCCGGGCCCCAAGCGCTACTTCCCCACCTACCCCGCGCTCTTCCTCACCAAGGGCGGCAAGCTCTTCTACCCGGCCTCCAACGCCGGTTACGGGCCCGCCACCAAGGGCAGGGCGCCGGGCCTGTGGGACCCGGAGAAGAACACCTTCGAGAAGGTGCCGGGCCTCACGGACGCCGACGAGACCGAGACGTCCGCCTCCGTCCTCCTGCCGCCCGCGCAGGACCAGAAGGTGATGATCCTGGGCGGCGGAGGCGTCGGCGAGTCGAAGAAGGCGACGCGGCGCACGGCCGTCGTCGACCTGAAGAAGGACAACCCGGTCTTCGAGGCCGGCCCCGACCTCCCCCAGGGCACCCGCTACCTCAACAGCGTCCTGATGCCGGACGACACCGTGTTCACGTCCAACGGCTCCACCGACTACCGGGGCCGCAGCGGCAGCAACATCCTCAAGGCCCAGTTCTACGACCCCAAGGCCAACGTCTTCCGTGCCGCGGCCTCCCCGAAGGTGGGCCGCAACTACCACTCCGAGGCGCTGCTGCTGCCCGACGGCCGGGTGGCCACCTTCGGCTCCGACCCGCTCTACGACAACCAGCAGAACACCAAGCTCGGCCACTTCGAGCAGCGCATGGAGATCTTCACCCCGCCCGCGCTGCACAGGAACGGCAAGAACCGCCCCGTACTGGGCGACGGCCCCCAGGAGACCGACAAGTACGGCCGCGCGACCTTCGCCACCGCCCACCCCGAGCGGGTCGCGAAGGCCCGGCTGATGCGCCCCAGCGCGGTCACCCACACGACGGACGTCGAACAGCGCTCCATCGACCTCCCCCTCAGCAAGGACCGCACCTCGGTGACGATCGACGTACCGAAGGACCGCACCCTCGTGCCGCCCGGCTGGTACATGCTCTTCGTGACGGACGCGCAGGGGACGCCGTCGGAGGCGAAATGGATCCAGGTGAGGTGAAGGTGCTGTGCGGGGCCGGACCGAGGGGCGAGACGGGGCTGACCACGATATGACCGGCCGGTAAGGTCTCGTCCGTGCCGAAGCCGCTCAGTCTCCCCTTCGACCCCATCGCGCGTGCCGACGAACTGTGGAAGCAGCGCTGGGGAAACGTCCCGTCCATGGCCGCCATCACCTCGATCATGCGCGCACAGCAGATCCTGCTCGCCGAGGTCGACGCGGTGGTGAAACCGTACGGTCTGACGTTCGCGCGGTACGAGGCGCTGGTGCTGCTCACCTTCTCCAAGGCCGGTGAGCTCCCGATGTCCAAGATCGGCGAGCGCCTCATGGTCCACCCGACGTCGGTCACCAACACGGTCGACCGCCTGGTGAGGTCGGGCCTGGTCGCCAGACGCCCCAACCCGAACGACGGCCGCGGCACCCTCGCCACGATCACGGACAAGGGCCGCGAGACCGTCGACGCGGCCACCCGCGACCTGATGTCGATGGACTTCGGCCTCGGTGTCTACGACGCGGAGGAGTGCGCGGAGATCTTCGCGATGCTGCGGCCGCTGCGAATCGCCGCGAGCGACTTCGCCGAGGAGTAGGCGGGGCGGAAAAGGGCGCCGGGGCCGCCGGAAGATCGCCGGAAACCGGCGGTTACGCTCATACGCATGAAAAAGAGCGTGCTGACCCGCTACCGCGTCATGGCCTACGTCACCGGTGTGCTGCTGGTTCTGCTGACCCTCGGTGTGTTCGCCAAGTACGTCCTGGACGTCAGGGGCGCGGACGGTTTCACCAGCGTCGTCGGCATCGCGCACGGCTGGCTGTATGTCGTGTACCTGGTGTTCGCCTTCGACCTGGGCTCCAAGGCGAAGTGGCCGGTACGCAGGCAGCTGTGGGTCCTGCTGGCCGGTACCGTCCCCACCGCCGCGTTCTTCGTGGAGCGCAAGGTCAGCCATGAGCTGGCGGCGCAGTTCGCGGAACCGGCGCCGGTGGCAGCCAAGGCGTGACCGCTACGGGTGGCGGCTCAGCCCATGTAGCAGTACGCGGGTGAACGTCGCCGCCCATTCCCGGTCCACCGGCTCGGCGCTCACCAGAGTCCGGTGCACCACCGCGCCCGCCACCATGTCGAAGATCAGGTCCACCGTGCGGGCGGCCTCCACCGGGTCCGTCTCCGGGGGGAGTTCGCCGCGCTGTTGAGCGCGGGCGCGGCCTTCCAGGACCAGGCGTTTCTGCCGGTCCACGATCGACGCGCGGATGCGCTCCCGCAGGGCGTCGTCGCGCGTCGACTCCGCGACGACCGCCATCAGGCCGCTCTTCGTCTCCGGGCGCACCAGGATCGCCGCGAACTGGAGGACGACGCCCTCGATGTCGGCGGTGAGGCTGCCCCGGTCGGGGAGTTCCAGTTCGTCGAAGAGGGCGGCGACCGCGTCGACGACGAGTTCGTTCTTGCCGGGCCAGCGGCGGTAGAGGGTCGTCTTCGCGACCCCCGCGCGCGTGGCCACGTCCCCCAACGTCAGTTTGGACCAGCCCAGTTCGACCAGGGCGTCCCTGGTCGCCGCCAGGATCGCCGCGTCCGCGGTGGCGCTGCGGGGGCGTCCCGTACGGCCGGCGGGAGTGCGGCTCTGCATGGCATGACCATAACCGGCGGTTCCGGCCCAGTGTGGCCGTGAGGTAGGTCACTCGGGAGCGCCTCCCAGCGACCCGCCATTCCCGTTACGCTACGACTCGTAGCGTAAGCGGCGTCCATCGACCGGGACGCTTTTCACAGGGCCTTTCACATGTGCGCGCGGGACGGGGGAGGATAGACGCATGCAGCCACGGAACATGTCCATGAGCGGGGTCGTCGACCTCGCCGCGGTGAAGGCGGCCCAGGAGGCCAAGTCGAAGGCGGAGCAGGCTCGCGCCGAAGCCGCCCGGCAGGGCGGGGGAGGGGCCGTCTCCCCGGCCGACCTCGTCATCGACGTCGACGAGGCCGGGTTCGAACTCGACGTCCTGCAGCGGTCCACCGAGGTGCCCGTCGTCATCGACTTCTGGGCCGAGTGGTGCGAGCCGTGCAAGCAGCTGAGCCCCGTCCTCGAGCGGCTGGCCGTCGAGTACAACGGGCGCTTCGTGCTCGCCAAGGTCGATGTCGACGCCAACCAGATGCTGATGCAGCAGTTCGGCATCCAGGGGATCCCGGCCGTCTTCGCCGTCGTCGCCGGGCAGGCCCTCCCCCTCTTCCAGGGCGCGGCGGGCGAGGTGCAGATCCGGCAGACCCTCGACCAGCTGGTGCAGGTCGCCGAACAGCGCTTCGGCCTCACCGGTCTCGTGGTCGACGCGGACGCCGAGCCCGGTGCCCGGCAGGCCGCCGCTGCGCAGGAAATCCCGGCCGGGCCGTACGACGCGCTGCTGGAGGCCGCCGTACAGGCCCTGGACGCGGGGGACTTGGGCGGTGCGGTGCAGGCGTACAAGAACGTGCTGAGCGACGACCCCGGCAACACCGAGGCCAAACTCGGCCTCGTGCAGGCCGAGTTGCTCCAGCGGGTGCAGGGGATCGACCCGCAGCAGGTGCGCAGGGACGCCGCCGAGAAGCCGAAGGACGCGGGCGCGCAGATCGCCGCGGCCGACCTGGATCTGGTGGGCGGTCATGTCGAGGACGCGTTCGGCCGGCTGATCGAGACGGTGGGGCGTACGGCGGGGGACGACCGGGACGCCGTACGGCTGCGGCTGCTGGAGCTGTTCGAACTCGTCGGCGCGGACGATCCGCGGGTCGCGGCGGCCCGGCGGGCGCTGGCGCGGGCGTTGTTCTGACCGATGTTCCGGTCGGCCTGTCGGGTCGTCGGTCGCGTGCGCCGCACGTCGGCGATCGATCAGTGGTCTGACCTGTCGCTAAACATGCGGGCGGGTGTTGTCCGCGTGAAGAATTTGCTGATCGAGTGTCAATGCGGCCGCGCTTTACCAAATCTTGGTAATCGCGGCCGCTGTTACTTGGAGTAAGTCGGAGGCGTCCCGCTGTCGGGATTGCGGTGAGAAGCGGGCGGTTTGTCACCCCCCTTGAGGCCACCCAGCGTTGTCGAACGGCACCTGCGGGTCGCCATGCGGTTATCTGCCCGTTACTAGCCAGTAACGAACCCCCTTGTGCGGGCGGCGAGAATGCACCACGATCGGCGACGCTCGGTCCTATCCCGTACGCCGACAGCCAGTCGGCCGGACGGGAGTTGTTGGGTCCCCACCGGGCAGAGCCGGCGGCAGTGGCGCCGGCTCTCGGACAGGGGGGTCTTCGCCTTCTGGCGGAGCCTGTCCGGCAAGGTTGTGCGTGATGTGCGTCAGGCGCGACCAGTGGTTGTCACTCGGGGGTGATCGCCGGTGATTCGGGCGCTGTTCGCGCCGTCGGGCGCAGGCGCTCTCCTTACCGAGGACGTAGCACTTCTCCCATCCCTGCCCGGCTGAGCCGCCGTATTGGGGCAGTCAGGGGCCAGGGGATGTACGTCCGAGAAGGAGGAAATATGGAGTCCCAGGTGCGTGGCGGGACCAGATGGAAGCGCTTCGCTGTGGTCATGGTGCCCAGCGTTGCCGCTACGGCATGTATAGGTGTTGCCCTCGCGCAGGGTGCTCTCGCTGCTTCGTTCAGTGTGTCCGGGCAGTCCTTCAAGGTGAAGGCGAGCCAGCTCGAAGGTACGGGCTTCTCTCAGTACGGGGCGATCGACAGCGGTTACACCCTGTCCGGTGAGAAGACCATTCACCCGGTGGCGGTCTCGGCGTTCAACTCCGCCGAGATCACCAACATGTGCCAGTCCGTGGTCACGCCGAACATTCCGATCCTCGGATCGGTCACCCTCCGGCTCGAGGCCGGCGGCGGCGGTACCCCGGTCAAGGCCGAGAACCTGTTCATCGACGTCGAGGACCTGGAAGCGAACGCTACCTTCCGGGGCATCGACATCGGTGTGGCCGCCGGTTCCTTCACCAAGGGACCGAAGGTCAAGGCGGATGAGATCAACCAGAAGCAGGCGAACCCGTACGGATTCGGCCAGCAGGCGGAGTCCGCGTCGCTCACCGACGTGAAGCAGACGGCGTGGGCCACCACTGCCGGAACCTTCAAGCTCAGTGGCCTCTCGATGAAGCTGTCGAAGGGCACAGGCGCCGAGTGCTTCTAGGCGCTCAGTGACGGGCGGGGCCCGATGGTGCCCCGCCCGTTCGCTCCTAACACCGCAGTAACACTCATCACGGCAACACCGCTCCAGGGAGCTGTTTTCCATGAACGCCGAGTCGCCCGCGCAGGACGAGCACTATCTCCACGTCTTCAAGCGGAAGTTCCGCGACTGGCGGGGCACCCGCCCCTTCTGGGCAGGCCTTCTGGTTCTGCTCGCCGGGTTCCCGATCATGTACTTCCCGTACTACAGCCTCCAGATCGGCCATCTCACGATGGCGATGTCGACGACGGCGGGCGCGGGATCCCTGATCATCGGTGTGCTGCTCGTCGTACTCGGTATCAACCTCTGGTTCCAGAAGCACGTACGAACCTTCGCCGGCACCGCCGCGATCCTGCTGGGACTGGTGTCCCTCCCGGTCTCCAACTTCGGCGGGTTCATCATCGGCTTCCTGCTGGCCCTGATCGGTGGCGCGCTGGCCATCGCCTGGGCGCCCGGGGTGCCGGAATCGAAGTACGGGGAGCCTGTGGGCCAGGGGGCGGACACCGTCCCCGCCGCCGCGACGCCCGAGGCCCCTGTGGCCGTCGAGGCGACCGCGACCACCGAGACCGCCGGTGCAACGGACCCGGTGGCGGAGCCGAGCGGGCTGAACATGAGCAAGTCGGACGAGCCGTACGAGCCGAACGATCTGTCAGGAACGAGCCCGGTGAACGGGGCGAACGGGAGGCACAGTGCCGGCTGACGAGGTGACCCACGGGACTGACGTGGACACGTCCCGCGGGAGAACCGGGCCGCGGCATGCGGCTCCGAGGAAGCCGCTGTTCACCAGGTTCCATGTGCCGGCCGGCAAGGCGATAGCCCTGGCGGCGATGCCCACCGCAGTGCTCATGGGCATGGGATTCACACCGACGCTCGCCAACGCCGACGACCAGCCGGCGTCGAACAGCCAGCAGGCCGAGGAGTACAAGGCCTGCGTGGCGGCGATGGAGGACGACGCCTCGACGTCGACCGACAAGACTCCGTCCGCCTCGGACAACACGAACACGTCCGACGAGAACTCCGACGAGGCGAAGCCGACCCCGTCGGCCACCGCCGGGGACTCCGCGTCGGGCGACGACGACTCGGCCTCGGGTTCTGGCTCGGACGGCTCCTCTTCGTCGGATTCAGGTTCCGACGACGAGGTCACGCCGGCTCCGGCGCCGTCCGCGAGCACACCCGTGTCCAGCGGTGCCACCGGCGGCGACAGCGCCGGTGACAGCGACAAGGCCACGCCCACTCCGTCGGCGAGCGAGAGCGCGTCCGAGGAGAAGAGCCCCAACCTGCTGGAGACCATCGGCGACGCGATAACGGGCATCTTCACGGGCGGCGACGACGACACGTCGGCCGAGAAGACGGCCGCGGAGTCGGAGGAGTCGAAGGCGGCGGACGATTCGGCCGCGGCCGCAACCCCGGCGCCGACCGCGTCGCCGACGCCGAGCCCGAAGGCGGCCGACAAGGACACGACCGCCAAGGACACGGCCAAGACCACCACACCGGTCAAGAACTCGGCCGCGAAGGTTACCGAGGTCCTCAAGGACACCACCGAGAAGGCGTCCAAGGCGGCCGAGGACACCACCAAGGCCACCGACGACACGTCGGCGGCCAAGGACGCCACGAAGGCGGCAGAGGCCGTCACAGCGTCCCCGAGCGCCTCGGCGAGTGCCACGCCGGACCCTGAGGACTGCCCGGCCGCCACCGACGATCAGGGCGGGGTCGACAACACGATTCGGCTGCCCGACGACCCGTGGACCCTGAACGCCAGTTCGCTGCTGCTCAAGGGCGCGGACTACCAGGGCATCGTCAAGGTGCGCACGGCCGGCGGGACGGTCAAGGAGGTCCTGAAGTACGTGATCTCCGACGGCACGGACATCGGCGACCTGCACCAGACCGTCAAGGACAGCCTGGCCGGCAAGACCTACCACGTGCAGGCGGCCAAGGGATCGACGTCGACGATCACCGACGGCAAGACGATCATGTACACGGAGAGCATATCCGGCAACCTGTTCGGCCTGATCCCGATCACGTTCGACCCGAAGAACCCGCCGCCGTTGAACATCCCGCTGATCTACTTCACCAACGTGAAGGTCACCCAGGCCGGCCAGTTCGGCGGCACGCTGACGGTCCCGGGCCTGCACCAGTACACGACCTGAGCTTCACCACCCTGTTCGGGAGCCGCACCGAGGACTGTGGCCCGACCCGTCGCTGTTGGCGAGGGCCGGGCCACAGGCCTGTGCGGGGGGCGGGGGGAGAGAGGCTGGATGAGCGTGATGTGGGCGGCGACATCGCCGGAGTCCGGCCATGGAAAGGCGTGAAGCGCGTGTCCGCTGATCCTTCTCCAGTCCTGGGCGAGGTGCTGCGCCGGCTCGCCCAGGTTGTCGGCCGGTACGAGGACAATGCCGCGTTCGACGACGGTCACGACCGCTGGTCCCTCTACCGTGTGGCGATGGACAACCCCGCCGCGCTGCCGGTGTTGTTCGAGGCGGTGTCCCTGGAGCGGGACGGTTCGCTGGCATCCGGAGTCGTCGGTGGGGTATTGGAACGCGTTCCGGCCGACGAGCGTGAGCGATGGGTACGGATCCTCCCGACGGCGGTACGTGAATTCTCTGCGCGGCGGGCACGGGAACTCGGGGTCCTGGAATCGCTCGCGCGGGGCGCCATGTCCGCAGTGGACGTCGACGATCTCATCGACGGCTGGTCCGACTGGCTTCAATTGAGAGCGGTCCGTGTTATCGCCGACGAGGACGTCCTGCGTGTTGTTTCTCAACGGGGCCGAACCAACAGAATCAGGCGTGCTGCCGCGGATTCCCTCCGTCCACGCTGATTCCCGACTCGCCCAGTACCGCGCTCACATGGACTGGTGACCCGCGAAGAACCGAGGGCGCCCCCTGCAACCTTCCACAGGGAACGCCCTCAAAGCCGTACCAGAGCCCGATCAGGCGTGTTCGCCCTCGCCCAAGTGGTGCACACGGACCATGTTCGTCGTGCCCGGGACGCCGGGCGGGGAGCCGGCCGTCATGACGACGATCTCGCCGACCTTGAAGCGGTTCAGCTTCAGCATCTCCTGGTCGACCAGGGAGACCATCTCGTCCGTGCTGTTGACGAACGGGACGACGTACGAGTCGACGCCCCAGCTCAGGGCGAGCTGGTTGCGGGTGCCCTCGTCCGTCGTGAAGGCGACGATCGGCTGGGCCGCGCGGTAGCGGGACAGGCGGCGGGCCGTGTCGCCGGACTTGGTGAAGGCGACCAGGCCCGTACCGCCGAGGAAGTCGGCGATCTCGCAGGCGGCGCGGGCGACCGAGCCGCCCTGCGTCTTCGGCTTCTTGCCGGGGACCAGGGGCTGGAGGCCCTTGGAGAGGAGTTCCTCCTCGGCTGCCGCGACGATCTTCGACATCGTGCGGACCGTCTCGAGCGGGTACGCGCCGACCGAGGACTCGGCGGACAGCATGACCGCGTCCGCGCCGTCCAGGATCGCGTTCGCCACGTCGGACGCCTCGGCACGCGTCGGGCGGGAGTTGGTGATCATCGACTCCATCATCTGGGTCGCGACGATCACCGGCTTGGCGTTGCGCCGGCACAGCTCCACCAGGCGCTTCTGCACCATCGGGACCTTCTCGAGCGGGTACTCGACGGCGAGGTCACCGCGGGCCACCATCACACCGTCGAAGGCCGCGACGACGGCGTCCATGTTGTCGACCGCCTGCGGCTTCTCCACCTTGGCGATGACCGGGACGCGGCGGCCCTCCTCGTCCATGATCTTGTGGACGTCGTCCACGTCGGCGGCGTCGCGGACGAAGGACAGGGCGACCAGGTCGCAGCCCATGCGCAAGGCGAAGCGCAGGTCGTCGATGTCCTTCTCGGAGAGGGCCGGGACGTTCACGGCCGCACCGGGCAGGTTGATGCCCTTGTGGTCCGAGATGACGCCGCCCTCGATGACGATCGACCGCACCCGCGGGCCCTCGACGTCCAGGACCTTCAGCTCGACGTTGCCGTCGTTGATCAGGATCTGGTCGCCGCGCGACACATCACCCGGAAGGCCCTTGTACGTCGTACCGCAGATGGTCTTGTCACCGGGGACGTCCTCGGTGGTGATGACGAACTCGTCCCCGCGGACCAGCTCGACGGGGCCTTCGGCGAAGGTCTCCAGGCGGATCTTCGGGCCCTGCAGGTCGGCGAGGACACCGATGGCCCGGCCGGTCTCCTTGGCGGCGGCCCTGACCCGGTCGTAGCGGCCCTGGTGCTCGGCGTGCGACCCGTGGCTGAAGTTGAACCGGGCCACGTTCATTCCGGCCTCGATCAGCGACACGAGCATTTCATGGGAGTCGACCGCGGGGCCGAGAGTACAAACGATTTTCGAACGGCGCATGGGGCGATCCTATCGGTTTGTTTCGCTTCGGAATATTCCGCCTGGTGGACGACGTAGAAGCACCTACTGGACACAAAGGGGCGGGATAGCGCTCAGGTGAGGCTCTTCCGTCGGAGTCGGCCGAGTCGGCCGATCTCAGCCGATCTCTTCCCAATGTCTTCCCCTTGTTCGTCCAATATCCGTTAAGTGTCTTCAGTTGTCCCTTCTCACCAGCGCGTACGTCTGTGTTGAGATCTCCAGCTCCTCGTCGGTCGGGACGACCGCCACCGCGACCCGGGAGCCGGCGGGCGAGATCAGCCGGGCCTCCTGGCTCCGTACGGCGTTCAGGGCGCCGTCCACGGCCACGCCGAGGCCCTCCAGGCCGGCCACCGCCGCCTCGCGCACCGGCGCCGCGTTCTCGCCCACACCGGCCGTGAACGCGATGGCGTCCACCCGGCCGAGTACCGCGTAATAGGCGCCGATGTACTTCTTCAGTCGGTGGATGTAGATGTCGAAGGCCAGCCGGGCCGCCGGGGCGTCCGCGCCGTCCTCGTCGATACGGCGGCGGATTTCCCGCATGTCGTTGTCTCCGCACAGGCCGACCAAGCCGCTCTTCTTGTTGAGAAGAGTGTCGATCTCGTCCGTGGACATTCCGCCAACTCGCGCCAAATGGAAGATGACGGCCGGGTCCAAGTCGCCGGAGCGGGTCCCCATGACCAGTCCCTCCAGTGGCGTCAGACCCATCGAGGTGTCCACGCACCGCCCGCCCCGTACGGCCGACGCGGAAGCCCCGTTGCCCAGGTGCAGCACGATCACGTTCACGTCCTCGGGTGCCCGGCCGAGCAGCCTCGCCGTCTCCCGGGACACGTACGCGTGGGACGTGCCGTGGAACCCGTACCGCCGGATGCGGTGCTCGTCGGCCGTCGCCACGTCGATCGCGTAGCGGGCCGCCGACTCCGGCATCGTCGTGTGGAAGGCCGTGTCGAAGACCGCCACCTGGGGGAGGTCGGGGCGCAGGGCCCGGGCGGTACGGATGCCGGTGAGGTTCGCCGGGTTGTGCAGCGGCGCCACCGGGATCAGGCGCTCGATCTCCGCGAGGACCGTGTCGTCGATGACCGTCGGCTGGGTGAACAACTGGCCGCCGTGCACGACCCGGTGGCCGATGGCCGCCAACTCCGGTGAGTCCAGGCCGAGTCCGTCCTGCGCCAGCTCCTCCGCGACCGCCTTGAGGGCCGCCTCGTGGTCGGCGATCGGGCCCGTGCGTTCGCGGGAGGCGCCGCCCGTCGTCAGCGGGGTGTGCTTCAGACGGGAGGTCTCCTCGCCGATGCGTTCCACCAGGCCCACGGCGAGGCGGCTGCTGTCGCGCATGTCGAGCAGCTGGTACTTCAGCGAGGACGAGCCGGAGTTGAGGACGAGGACGCGGGTCGCGGTCACTGCGCGCCTGCCTTTTCGGTAGCGGTGGTGGTATCGGTGGTTGCCGTCGTCGCGGTCTGGGCCTGGATCGCCGTGATCGCGACCGTCGTGACGATGTCCGGGACCAGAGCGCCCCTGGACAGGTCGTTGACCGGCTTGCGCAGGCCCTGGAGGACCGGGCCGACGGCGATCGCGCCGGCCGAACGCTGCACGGCCTTGTAGGTGTTGTTGCCGGTGTTGAGGTCGGGGAAGATCAACACGCTTGCCTGGCCCGCGACTTCGGAGCCGGGCAGCTTGGTGGCGGCCACGGTCGGCTCCACGGCCGCGTCGTACTGGATCGGGCCCTCGATACGCAGGTCCGGGCGCCGGGAGCGCACCAGTTCCGTCGCCTCCCGCACCTTGTCGACATCCGCGCCGGAACCGGACGTACCCGTCGAGTACGACAGCATCGCGATCCTCGGCTCGACACCGAACTGCTCGGCCGTGGCCGCCGACTGTATGGCGATGTCGGCCAACTGCTCGGCGTTCGGGTCGGGGTTGACCGCGCAGTCGCCGTAGACGAGGACCTTGTCGGCCAGGCACATGAAGAAGACGGACGAGACGATGTCGGCGTCCGGCTTCGTCTTGATGATCTCGAAGGCCGGGCGGATCGTCGCCGCCGTGGAGTGGACCGAGCCCGACACCATGCCGTCGGCCAGGCCCTCCTGGACCATCAGGGTGCCGAAGTAGTTGACGTCCGAGACGACGTCGTAGGCCAGCTCGACCGTGACGCCCCGGTGCGCGCGGAACTGGGCGTACTTCTCGGCGAACCGGTCCCGCAGTTCGGAGGTCTGCGGGTCGATCAGCTGGCAGTCGCCCAGGTCTATGCCCAGGTCGGCGGCCTTCTTGCGGATGCCGTCGACCGGGCCGAGCAGCGTCAGGTCGCACACGCCCCGGCGCAGCAGCACCTCGGCGGCGTGCAGGACGCGTTCCTCAGTGCCCTCGGGCAGGACGACCCGGCGCCTGTCGGCGCGGGCGCGTTCGAGGAGCTTGTGCTCGAACATCATGGGCGTGACGCGGTCGCTGCTGGGCGCGGAGACGCGTGACAGGAGTTCCGTGGTGTCCACATGTCGTTCGAAGAGACCGAGGGCCGTCTCCGCCTTGCGCGGGGTGGCCGCGTTCAACTTCCCCTCCAGGGAGAAGAGTTGGGCGGCGGTGGGGAAGCTCGTGCCGGCCACGGAGACGACCGGGGTGCCCGGGGCGAGGCGGGCGGCGAGGGTGAGGACCTCGTCGCTGGGGCGCTCGTTCAGGGTCAGCAGGAGGCCCGCGATGGGCGGCGTACCTGCGCTGTGCGCGGCGAGGGCGCCCACCACCAGGTCGGCGCGGTCGCCGGGGGTGACGACCAGGCAGCCGGGGGTCAGCGCGGTCAGGAAGTTGGGCAGCATCGCGCCGCCGAAGACGAAGTCCAGCGCGTCACGGGCGAGGCCCGAGTCGTCGCCGAGGAGCACCTTGCCGCCGAGCGCGTGGGTGATCTGGGCGACCGTCGGGGCGGAGAGGGCGGGCTCGTCGGGCAGGACGTAACAGGGCACGGGCAGGCGGGAGTCGAGGCCCTCGGCGATGGCGGTGCGGTCCTCGCGGGCGACGCGGTTGGCGACCATCGCGAGGACGTCGCAGCCCAGCGCCTCGTACGCGCGGTACGCGTTGCGGGTCTCGGCGAGCACCGACTCGGCGGTCTGGTCGCGTCCGCCGACGACCGCCACGACGGACGCGCCGAACTCGTTGGCGAGGCGGGCGTTGAGGGCCAGCTCGTCCGGGAACTGGGTGTCGGCGAAGTCGGTGCCGAGGACGAGGACCACGTCGTACTCGCGGGCGACCCGCAGGAACCGGTCGACGAGGGTCGAGACGAGCTCGTCGGTGCCCTGCTCGGCCTGGAGCGCGGACGCCTCCGGGTAGTCCATGCCGTACACGGTCGCCGGGTCCTGCGAGAGGCGGTAGCGGGCGCGCAGCAGCTCGAAGAGGCGGTCCGGGTTGTCGTGCACCAGGGGGCGGAAGACGCCCACGCGGTCGACCTGCCGGGTCAGGAGTTCCATGACTCCCAGCTCGACGACCTGGCGGCCGTCGCCCCGGTCGATCCCGGTCACGTACACGCTGCGGGTCGTCACGCGTGCTCTCCGTTTCAGCTGGATTGTTCGGGCCTCTTGACAGTACCCGCGTCGCTGGTTACGGCCCCGGCCAGGCTGGTGGGGGCCGGTCGGGGCCGGTCGGGGCCGGTCAGGATCGAGGGTCCGGGCGGGGCGTGAAACAATTGGAGTGGCTCACAGGTATCAAAAGCGCCCAGAACGATCGATCACAGCGAGCAGGAGACACAGCACGATGCGTATCGGAGTTCTCACCGCAGGCGGCGACTGCCCCGGCCTGAACGCAGTGATCCGGTCGGTCGTCCACCGGGCGGTCACGCAGTACGACGACGAGGTCATCGGCTTCGAGGACGGCTACGCGGGCCTGCTCGACGGCCGCTACCGCACCCTCGATCTCGACGCGGTCAGCGGCATCCTCGCCCGTGGCGGCACGATCCTCGGGTCGTCCCGGCTCCAGCGCGACCGGCTGCGCGAGGCCTGCGAGAACGCCTCCGACATGATCCATGAATTCGGCATCGACGCGCTGATCCCGATCGGCGGCGAGGGCACGCTGACGGCGGCGAGGATGCTGAGCGACGCGGGCCTGCCGGTCGTCGGCGTCCCCAAGACCATCGACAACGACATCTCGTCGACCGACCGCACGTTCGGCTTCGACACGGCGGTGGGTGTCGCCACCGAGGCGATGGACCGTCTGAAGACCACCGCCGAGTCGCATCAGCGTGTGATGGTCGTCGAGGTCATGGGCCGGCACGCCGGCTGGATCGCCCTCGAGTCCGGCATGGCGGCCGGCGCCCACGGCATCTGCCTCCCCGAGCGCCCCTTCGACCCCGCCCACCTGGTGAAAATGGTCGAGGAGCGGTTCGCGCGCGGCAAGAAGTTCGCCGTCATCTGCGTCGCCGAGGGCGCGCATCCCGCCGAGGGCAGCATGGACTACGGTCACGGCGAGATCGACCAGTTCGGCCACGAGCGCTTCCAGGGCATCGGTACGGCACTGGCGTACGAGCTGGAGCGGCGGCTGGGCAAGGAGGCCAAGCCGGTCATCCTCGGCCACATCCAGCGCGGCGGCACGCCCACCGCGTACGACCGCGTCCTCGCGACCCGGTTCGGCTGGCACGCGGTGGAGGCCGCGCACCAGGGCCGGTTCGGGCGGATGACGGCACTGCGCGGGACGGATGTGGTGATGGTGCCGCTCGCGGAGGCGGTCACCGAGCTGAAGACGGTCCCGAAGGACCGGATGGACGAGGCGGAGTCGGTGTTCTAGGTCCCGTTGGCCGGTCCTGTTGGCCGTCGGTCAGAGGGTGTTGTCGGGGTTGCCGGAGCCGAGCCTCGCCCAGAAGTGCTCGACGATCCGGTCCAGGAAGTCGCGTCCGGCGCGGCTCGCCTCGACCGTCGCGGAACCGCCCGCTCCCCAGGTCCGGGTGGCGGCCAGCTGCCTCTGGTAGTAACGGTGCAGCTCCTGGAGGGTGCTCTCCAGGAGGCGCCGGTTCAGCGGCACCATCTTGTTGACCGGGCGGACGTATGCCTGCCAGCGCGTGGTGACCGCGCCGCGCAACAGGCCGGCGAGCCTGCCGTCGAGGCCGGTGAGGGTCGTCAGGTCGGCGAGCGAGAGTTCGAGCACCTCGGCGAGAACCGCCGACTGGCGCTCGGTGCCGCGCCATTCGCCGCTCTCCTCCATCCGTACGTAGACGAGGAGTTCGAGCCCGACGGCCCGGGCGACGTCCTCGGCGCTGAGCCCACGTGCGGCACGGTGTTCGCGCAAGGTGCGGGGGCGGCCGATGAGTTCGTAGGGCGCGCACCACAACACGCCCGCGAGAGCGGTGAGTTCGTTCTTGCCGGGGGCCGTGATGCCGCGTTCCCAGGCGATCACATGGTCGGACGTGATGTACGGCAGCCCGTACGAGACCTGCATCCCGTACGCGACGTGCTCGGGGCCCATTTGCAGGGCGAGACGGAGTCTGCGGGCGGCGGGGGCGTCGAAAGGGGGAGTCGGCGGCGTGGACGGTGGGGGAGGAACTGAAGGTCGGCGCACGCGCCACAAGCTAGGGGTGCGGGGCGACGGTGACTACGTTCTGTTCGGCCACAAACACGGATTGTAGGAATCTACGGCTGCGGTGGGCGGTCTGGGCTGATTGGCCGCCGACTGGAGAGCGTCGGCGAAGGCCGGCGAGCAGCGCACGGAAGGCATTCTCCGGCCCTTCATGGGTGACCGATCATGCGAACGGCAAGGTGGCGGGGCATATGCGCACACGTTCGTCGATCGCGGGTGCCTGCGCGCCCCGAATCGCCGGGTCGACCGCGAGTGCATGAGTCGAAGGTTCGTACGGCATGCATGGGGCCCGGAGGGGTGGGTGACTGGCAAGTAGCGGCGGCGCGATCTGTGCGGTCGGTAGGGACTGTCGTATGGACTGCCGTATGGACTGCCGTATGGACTGTCGGCGTGGCGCTCCTGTCGTACGATCGGTTTTGTTTCGCGCGGTAGCAGATCCGGACGGGGGCCGCCTCATTCATGGCCAGTTCATCCGCGCCTCCCGACGCCACCGGACTCTCCGCGGAGAACCGGCGAAAGATCCGGTACGGAGCGGCAGTTGGGCTCGCGCTGGCCGGGGTCGGCCAGCTGCTCTGTGCCAACCTCCTCGTCACGAGTGGCTGGTTGCGCATGGCGCTGATCGTGGGTGCCGTCTGTACCGCCGTCGGAGTCGTGCCCCTGCTCCCGGAGACCTGGCGCACCCGGCTGGGTACCCTCGCGGTCACCTTCGCCACCGTCGCGGGAATCGTGCCGCTCTTCCTGGTCGAACCCGAGGACGATTCCCCGAAGATCGACCCCGTGGTGCTTGCCGCGCTCGTCGAAAGGGGGCCGTTCGACCAGAAGCTGCCCGCTCCCCTTGTGGCGGAGGGGCTGGCCTCGGCGAATTCCGGGAAGGACGCGGGCCCGACCAAGCTGGCGGCCGTTCAGTTGAGGATCGGCGTCGATCCCGAAGTCGGGGTGCTTCTCCCGGGTGACAGCGGAGAGGAGACCTTTCAGACCTTCGCCTTTCTGGAGATCTATCCGAAGGACGGGGACGCGAGGAAACGCGCGCTGGCGCACATGAAGGATCTCGCCGTGTGGAACAAGGCGCTCGACGGCGGCACCCCGGATGCCGGCGGCTACTGCTATCAGGGGACGACCCTCGACGTGTACTGGGAGTGCGCCGGGACACGGGGTCCGGTGTTCGCCTCGGTGACACTGGCACCGGGCGACAACGCGCATCTGGGCACGGCCCGCGACACCGTCACGGCGCTGCTCAACTACGCGGACAGCATGGCCAGGAAGGCGACTCCGCCGTAGCGCCCCTACGAGCGTCAAATGCCCTTACGGTTGGGCGTTGTTGGAAGTCCCGGAGGGTTCGAAGAGTGCCGGGTGGCGTCGGAAGGCAGTGGTCCTGTGAGCGGTAGGACGGAGAAGATCGAGGGGCACATACGGGAGCGGCTGCTCGCCCCGAACTTCTGGCACCTCGCGACGGTCGGCGCGGACGGCATGCCGCAGGTGTCGCCGATGTGGGTCGACATCGAGGGCGACCATGTCATGGTCAACACGGCCATCGGCCGCGTGAAGGAGGAGAACCTCCGCCTCAACCCGAACGTCTCGCTCTCCCACCACGACCCCGAGAACCCGTACGACCGTGCGGAGATCCGGGGGCGCGTGGTGCGGTTCGTGGAGGGCGAGGAGGCGGAACGGTCCATGGACCGGCTCACGCGGAAGTACATCGGCGAGGACCGTTACCCGTGGCTGCTGCCGGGGGAGCGGCGCGTGATGCTGCTCATCGAGGTGACGCGGGTACGGCGGGTCGTGGGGGTGGAGCCGTTCCGGCCGGGGGTGTTGCCCGAGGTGTGAGCGGGGTGCGTCACGGGGGGTGTGGGGCGGGGCGGTTACGGTCGACGCGGACTCGGGGCAACCGGTCAGCAGGCCTTCAACAGGAGGTCGGTCAGCCGGCCTTCAACAGGAGGTCGGTCAGCCGGCCTTCAACAGGAGGTCGGTGAGTGCGTCCGGCACGATGACCATGCAGTCATGGCCGCTCCGCAGCTCCCACACCTGCGACGCGGCGCCGCCTGGCTGCACCGCCGGAACCGGGCGGCGCGTGACGTCCTCCGGCGCACCGCTGGCACAGTGGATGTGCGTCCGGGGAATCGCGTCGGCGGCCGGGTTGTCCAGCCGGACCGGCTGCAGGAAGCAGCCCACCGATTCGTCCGCCAACAGCGTGCGCAGCCACGCCGTGTCCGCCGGGTCGGTCACCCCGAACAGGCCTACGGGGGCGGGCATTTCCGGCACGGGCGGGATGCGCCAGGGGGCGTCGGAGGCGGCGGCCGCGTCGATCAGTCGCCGGGTCTTTCCCGGTATGACGTCCAGCGCGCTCTCACCGTCGGTCGGGACCATCGCGTCGACGTAGACCAGCTGCGCGATGCGGTCCGGGACCTTGGCGGCCACGCCGGAGATGACCATCCCCGCGTAACTGTGCCCGACCAGGACCACGTCGGTGAGATCCCATTCTTCGAGGAGCGCGACGACGTCGCCGACATGGGTGTCCAGGTCGACGTCCGGAGTGAGCAGGTGTTCCTTCTCGCCGTGGCCGGTCAGCGAAGGGGCGAACACCTGGTGCCCGGCCCGGGCCAGCAGGGGAACGACCCGGTCCCAGACGCGCCCGCTGTGCCAGGCGCCATGGACGAGGACATAGGTTTTCGTGTGCGACGTACTCATGTGAAGGACGTTACGCAAGCCGATAGGTACCTCCTGGTAACCTTCGGCGCGTGCACGACTCAGCCGGAAGTGTCTTCCTCGCGGACTGTCCCGCCCGGCTCGCCGTCGACATCATCACCAACAAGTGGGCCGTCGTCGTGCTGTTCGCCCTCAGTCGCAGGCCCCGCCGGCACGGTGAACTCGTCGACCTCGTCGGTGGTATCTCCCGCAAGGTCCTCACCCAGACTCTGCGCAGACTTCAGAGTTACGGCCTGATCGAACGCCGTGCCTATGCCGAGGCGCCCCCACGGGTCGAGTACAGCCTCACCGACCTCGGCCAGACCCTCACCGGCCCCATCGCCGCCCTGACCGACTGGGCGACGACGTACGGTGCCGCCGTCGCCGACTTCCAGGAAGCGGCCGAGGAGGGGCAGCAGGACGCCCCGACCTCCGACAGCTGACCGTGGCCTGTCGAGCCCCCGCCGCTAGCCCTTCACCCACCGGTACTGCAACTCCGGTCGCCCCACCTGTCCGTACTGCGGGCTCCGTGCCGCGCGGCCGGCGTCCACCAGGTGTTCCAGGTAGCGCCGGGCCGTGATGCGGGAGATGCCGACCTCCTCGGCGACCCCGGCCGCGGTGAGTCCCTCCGTGCCGGCCCGCAGGGCCTGGGTGACCCGTTCCAGGGTGGGGGCGCTCAGGCCCTTGGGGAGCGCGGCGGGGCCCGGTGCGCGCAGGGTCGCCAGGGCGCGGTCGACCTCGTCCTGGCCGCTCGCCTCGCCGACCGACGCGTGGAACTCGGCGTACCGCACCAGCCGGTCCCGCAGGGTCGCGAAGGTGAACGGCTTCAGTACGTACTGCACGACCCCCAGCGACACCCCCTCCCGCACGACCGCCAGGTCCCGTGCCGACGTCACCGCTATCACGTCGGCGTGGTAGCCGGCCGCGCGCAGTGAGCGGGCCAGTTGCAGCCCGTGGCCGTCGGGCAGATGCAGGTCGAGCAGGAGCAGGTCGACGGGCGTACGGTCCAGCGCGCGCCGCGCCTCCGCGCCCGTGTGTGCCTTGCCGACGGCCGTGAACCCGGGCACCCGGCCCACGTACATGACATGCGCGTCTGCTGCGACCGGGTCGTCCTCCACGACGAGCACCCGGATGGGGCCGGTCGTCGTGTTCCGGCGCGGCGTCGTGTCTCTCGGGTCGGTCATACGTCGCCTCCTGGCAAGGCGGATCCGGCGGGCTCAGTCGGCTCGGTCGACTCAGCCGGCTCGTGCGGCTCGTGCGGCTCGTTCTGCTCGGTGGACCCGGCGGGGGCGCTCCGCCCCGAAGCGCTCGCCGAGCCCGAAGTCATCATGGGCGCCGCCACCTTAGGCAACGGCAGCCGTACCTCGAACTCCGCCCCGCCGCCCGCCGCCTCCGCCACCGTCAGCGTGCCCTCGTGACGGGCCACCGCCTGCCGTACGAGCGCCAGCCCGAGACCCCGCCCGCCCGGTCCCGCCGGCTTGGTGGAGAAGCCCCGCTGGAAGACCGCCTCCGCGTGGGCCGGGTCGACGCCCGCGCCGGTGTCCGAGACCCGCAGCACCAGCAGGGAGTCCTCCGTCAGGGCCGTCACCGTCACCCGGGACGCCCCCATCCCGCTCTCCACGCTTCCCTGGGCCGCGTCCACCGCGTTGTCGATGAGGTTGCCCAGGATGGTGACCAGGTCGCGGGCGGGGAGCGTGTCGGGGAGGAGGCCGTCGTCGAGGCTGCTCTCCTCCGACACCACCAGTTCCACGCCCCGCTCGTTCGCCTGCGCCGTCTTGCCGAGCAGCAGGGCGGCCAGCACCGGCTCGCTGACCGCCGCGACCACCTGGTCGGTGAGCGCCTGGGCGAGTTCCAGTTCGGCGGTCGCGAAGTCGACGGCCTCCTCCGCCCGGCCCAGCTCGATCAGGGAGACCACGGTGTGGAGCCGGTTCGCCGCCTCGTGCGCCTGCGAGCGCAGCGCCTGCGTGAAACCGCGCTCGGAGTCCAACTCGCCCATCAGGGACTGGAGTTCCGTCACATCGCGCAGGGTGACGACCGTGCCCCGGCGCTCGCCGCTCGACACCGGGGA
Organism: Streptomyces sp. NPDC047042; assembly: GCF_040644035.1. Taxonomy (NCBI): domain Bacteria; kingdom Bacillati; phylum Actinomycetota; class Actinomycetes; order Kitasatosporales; family Streptomycetaceae; genus Streptomyces; species Streptomyces sp. NPDC047042. The sequence continues at coordinate 55,855 of NZ_JBEYVP010000045.1, forward strand.
GGTGTTGACGACCAGGACCCGGTCGGCGGTCAGATGCACCTCGTCGACGCGCGGCTCGGCCGACAGCAGCGCGCCCGTCAGCGGTGCGGGCAGCCCCAGCTCCGCCACGGACCGGCCGACGACACTTCCCTCGCTCCCGCCGCCCCCCTCGTCGTGGACGCCCAGCAATTCGCGCCCGCCGTCGTTCATCAGCGCCACCCGGTACTGCCCGTCCAGCATCAGCAGCCCCTCGCGTACGGCGTGCAGGGCGGCCTGGTGGTAGTCGTGCATGCGGCTCAGCTCGGCCGCGTTCATCCCGTGCGTGTGGCGGCGCAGCCGCGCGTTGATGACGTACGTGCCGACCGCGCCCAGTACCAGCGCGCCCACCGCGACCCCGACCAGCGCGGTGACCTGGTCCTGGACCCGGGCGGTGATCTCCTCGACCCGGATACCGGCGCTGACCAGCCCGATGATCTCGCCGCGCGCGCCGTCGGCGTGGATCGGGGTGACCGCGCGTACGGAAGGGCCGAGCGTGCCGGAGAAGACCTCCGTGAACGACTCGCCGCGCAGCGCGCGTTCCCGGTGCCCGAGGAAGCGCTGACCGATCTGGTCCTTGTCCGGGTGGGTCCAGCGGATGCCCTCGGGGTCCATGATCGTGATGAAGTCGACGTCCGTGTCGTGCTGCACCTGCAGGGCGTACGGCTGGAGCAGGGTCGTCGGCTTCGGGGCGGTCAGTATCGCCTCGCGCACCGACGGGGCGTCCGCGACGGATCGGGCGACGGCCATCGCCTGGCGGCCTGCCGCGTCCTCGGCCTGGCTGCGGTCGCTGAGGTACGTGAACAGCGCACATCCGGCCACGACGACCGCTATGAGGACGGCCTGCATCGTGAACAGCTGGGCGGCCAGACTGCGGGGTCCGGGAACGCGGGGGAAACGCATGGAGTCAGTCTGCCTCTCCTTATAAGCGTGAACTAAATGAACGGAAGGGTGACCGCCCTCACAGGCCGGGGGATAGTCACGGCATCGCAGGGACGCGATTCTGGGGCCTTGGCCTGATTTCGGTCGCCGCCCGCGACCCCGCAGCACCAGTCAGTCCCCAGCAGTCTCAGCAGTCCCCAGCACCACTGAGTCCCCGCACAACTTTCTCCCCATCTCCCGGACGTGAGCCGCACGCCGGTGATGCCGACGACGACGTCAAGGAGGGCAGCCGTGGCCACCTCATCCCCAACGGCACCTGCCGCACCCGCCGCCAAGCGGGACCGTACCCACTACCTCTACATCGCGGTCATCGCCGCGGTGGCCGCCGGTATCGCCGTAGGTCTGATCGCCCCGGACTTCGCCGTCGAGCTGAAGCCGATCGGTACCGGCTTCGTGAACCTGATCAAGATGATGATCTCGCCGATCATCTTCTGCACGATCGTGCTCGGTATCGGCTCGGTACGTAAGGCGGCGAAGGTCGGCAAGGTCGGCGGTATCGCGCTCGGCTACTTCGTGCTCATGTCGTTCATCGCGCTCGGCATCGGCCTCGTCGTCGGCAACATCATCGAGCCGGGCACCGGCCTCGCGCTGACCGACGCCGTCAAGGAGACCGGCCACGCGCAGGTCTCGGCCGAGGCCAAGGACACCACCGAGTTCCTCCTCGGGATCATCCCGACCACGTTCGTCTCCGCCTTCACCGGCGGCGAGGTCCTCCAGACGCTGCTCATCGCCCTGCTCGCCGGGTTCGCCCTGCAGGCCATGGGCTCGGCCGGCCAGCCGGTCCTGCGCGGTGTGGAGCACATCCAGCGCCTGGTCTTCCGCATCCTCGGCATGGTCATGTGGGCCGCGCCCATCGGTGCGTTCGGTGCCATGGCCGCGGTGACCGGCTCCGCCGGTGTGGACGCGCTCAAGCAGCTCGCCGTCCTGATGCTGTCCTTCTACCTCACCTGTTTCCTCTTCGTCTTCCTGGTGCTCGGCGCCCTGCTGAAGATCTTCACGGGCCTCAACGTCTTCTCGCTCTTCAAGTACCTGGGCCGTGAGTTCCTGCTGATCCTCTCGACCTCGTCCTCCGAGTCGGCGCTGCCGCGTCTCATCGCGAAGATGGAGCACCTGGGTGTCAGCAAGCCGGTGGTCGGTATCACGGTCCCGACCGGCTACTCCTTCAACCTCGACGGCACCATGATCTACATGACCATGGCGTCCCTGTTCATCGCCGACGCCATGGGTACGCCGATGGCGGTCAGCGAGCAGATCCCGCTGCTCCTCTTCCTGCTCGTCGCCTCGAAGGGCGCGGCGGGTGTCACCGGCGCCGGTCTCGCGACCCTGGCCGGCGGCCTCCAGTCGCACAAGCCCGCCCTGGTGGACGGCCTCGGCCTCATCGTCGGCATCGACCGCTTCATGAGCGAGGCCCGCGCCCTCACCAACTTCGCGGGCAACGCGGTCGCCACGGTCCTGATCGGCACGTGGACCAACGAGATCGACAAGGAGCGCGTCGCGCAGGTCCTCGCCGGTCAGCACCCGTTCGACGAGAAGACGCTCATCGACGAGAACGACGGCTTCCACCCGGAGACCGACCGCACCGCGGACGTCCCCGAGCAGGGCGGCGAGAAGGAACTCGCCAAGGCCTGACCCCGGTCACCGGTTCACTGAAAGTCCCGGAAGGCTCCGGGCGGCTGGACACTCCCCCGTGGGTCCAGCCCCCCGGCCCTGGGGCGTCCGGCAGGTCCGCCGGAACCCCAGGACCCCGAGAAACGCCGAGCGGCCAGGCTCTCCCCCGTAGCCTGGCCGCTCGGCCGTTTCCGCGTTCCCGCACCTTCCGGGGGCGTCCGAGGACACGGTCTCAGCACGGAGCGGCCGGTGCCGGGACCGCGGGCGGGGCGGGGGCGGCCGGGGGGTGGCCGAACAGCTCGGTGAGGATGTCGAGCTGGAGACTGATCGCGTCCAGGGCGGCGTGGGCGGCGGTCATCTCGGGCGAGCGGGGATCGCCGGACGGGGTTGTGGTGGCCGCCGGAGCCACCAGGGTGCCCGCCGGGCCGGACCGGTCGGCCGGGGCGGGCGCCGCCGCGGGAATTCCCCGCCCGGCCGGTACCTCGGGTTCGGTACGGCATCCGCCGGGATCCACGGTCGTTCTGGCGGCCGGGTTCGGGGTTGAACCGGCGGGCGGGTTCGCGGTCGTTTCGGCGGGCGGGTTCAGGGTCGTCCTGGCGGGCGGGGTTGAGGTTGTGGCGGCGGGCGGGTTCGCGGTCGTTTCGGCGGGCGGGTTCAAGGCCGTCCCGGCGGGCGGGTTCGCGGTCGAACCGGCGGGCGGGTTCAAGGCCGTCCCGGCTGCCGGGGTCGAGGTTGTGGCGGCGGGCGGGTTCGGGGGCGTTCCGGCTGCCGGGGCCGTGGTCGTGGCGGCGGGTGTCGGCGGTGCTGGGCGGTGGCCGATCGCTCGGCGGAGGGACACTCCGTGTGCCGCGGTCTCTCGGTTGCGGTGTGACAGGGCGGGGTCGGCGGTGGCCGCGTCCGGTGCCGTGGTGACCGCCGTGGCGTAGGCGTCCAGCGGCTCGGCACAGCTGCCCAGCGCGGTCGGCGCCGCGAGCAACGCCAGGCTGCGCTTCCGCCACCACGCACTCGCCGCCGACGGTATCGGGAGTGACTCGGCGACGCGCAACGGGGCCGCCGCCAGCCTCAGTTGCTCCAGCCGGAACAGGAAGCGGGCCCGGGCCACCCGTACCGCCCGGGTGTCGTGGGGGTCGGCCGACAGGACCTCGCCGAGACCGGCCAGCGCCGCAGCCGTGCGGGACCGTACCGTCCCCGAGGTGCGGATGGGCAGGACGAACCAGGAGGCGGCGATTCCCAGCACCGCGCCGACCAGGATCCCCGTCAGCCGGGTGTGCAGCAGGCTTCCGGCGTCCTGGCCGAACCAGTCGTACAGCAGGGAGAGCATCGCGGTGACACAGCCCGCCCAGTACGCGTAGCTCAGCTCGCGCAGCCAGGTGGCGACGGCGAGGACGCTGAAGATGATGACGACCACGGCGTCCGAACGTGGTGCGAAGGAACCGGCCACCGCAGCCGCGACCACCGTGCCCGCCGCCGCGCCCAGAGTCCGCCAGACGCCCTTGACCAGCACGTCTCCCCGACTGCGGGCCCCGCTGCCGACCAGGAACGCGGTGAGCACGACCCACGTCCAGTGGTCCGGCCACAGCGCCCGCCCGAGCGCGAACGCGGCGCCCAGCGCGGCCGTCGACTGCAGGGCCATACGGGTGCCGGCCCGCAGGCCGGGGCGGTCCGGTACGGGCATCGTGGCCACCGAGGCGGATGCCGGACGGGGGACCAGGCCGGTGCGGTGGCCGAACCAGGTGACCACCGTGCCCCACGCGACCGCGAACAGCGCGGTCGACGCCGCCCAGCCGGTGGGCGCGTATCCCTGCGCGGGGGCGACGCCGCCGGGCACGACCAGGACGGCGACCAGTGGCAGCACCACCAGCGTGCCGGCCCGGGTCGCCCGCATCCCGAACCGGCGTACCCAGACGGAGGCGCCGACGCCCAGGGTGAACAGGACGTCACCGGCGTTCGGGTGGTCGCGGATCAGCGCGGTCAGTTGCATGCCACCGGCCGCCGCACAGGGCAGCACCACGCAGGCGATCAGGCGGTCGGTCCGGTCGTGGACGCGCTGGACGCGGGCGAAGGACGAGGAGATCACCACGGCCTGGACGACGCTGTCGACATGCAGACCGGCTCGGTTCTCGATCCACAGCGACCAGCCGTAGGTGCCGAGCACGGTGGCCATGCCGAGCGCGGTGGCGCGCAGCATGCGCAGGCCGGGGTCGAAGTGGAGAGCGTGCCGGAGAGCCCGGCCCGTACCGTGCCGCAGCCCCACAAAGAAAGTAAGCATCACTTAGCATCATCGCCCATCCGGCGTCGTTGGCATACCTTCAAATCTGGGCAAAGCGCCGAGAGTGTGTGATGTCTGGGAGGTCTATCCGCGCGAATTTAGTAAGTGATACCTTAGTCATGTGACATCGGAGAGACCAGAGCGCACCCCGGGAACCGGGGACACGGGTGGAGCGGCCGGGGGTCCGGAGTCCGCCGAGATCCGGCAGGGGGTGGTGCGGCTCGCGCGCCGGCTCAGCGCGGAGCGGCCGGCGGAAGGGCTGAGCCTCAACAAGAGCAGCGTCCTCGCGCATCTGCGGCGCAACGGGCCGATGTCCGCCGGAGCCCTGGCGGCGGCCGACCACCAGCAGCCGCAGTCCCTCACCCGGGTCTTCGCCGAACTCGAACGGGACGGGCTGATCAGCCGCGCCCGGGACGAACGCGACGGCCGGCAGCGGGTGCTGGAGCTGACGGAGGCGGGCCGGGACGCCCTCGCCGAGGACATGGCCTGGCGCGACGCCTGGCTCGACGTGGCCCTCGCCGACCTCACCGAGACCGAACGCCAGGTACTGCTGCTCGCCGCCCGCCTCTTCCGGCGGCTCGCCGACTCCCCGGCCGAACCGCCCGCCCACGCACCCCGGTCCACGCCTCGATCCGCACCCCGGTCCTTGCCCCCGCCCTCACCTCCACGCTGACGAAGGGACGCCTGTGTCCTGGCCCGATCACGCCATCTGGTGGCACCTCCATCCCCTGTCCTTCCTCGGCGCCGAGCGCGCCGCCCTGCCCGCCGGCGCCGCCCCGGTCCACCGGCTCCCGGTGCTCACCGGCTGGCTGGACCACCTGGTGGCCCTCGGCTGCAACGGGCTCGCGCTGGGCCCGGTGTTCGCCGCCGAGACCCACGGCTACGACACCGTGGACCACTTCCGGATCGATCCCCGCCTCGGCACCGAGGACGATCTCGCCGAGCTGGTCGAACGGGCCGGCGAGCGCGGTGTACGAGTCCTGCTGGACGGCGTGTTCAACCACGTCGGCCGGTCCTTCGCGCCGTTCGCCGATGTCGCCGCCCACGGCGCCCGGTCCCCGTACGCCGACTGGTTCGTCCCGGAGGGGGAGGACTACAGGCTGTTCGAGGGTCACCGTCACCTGGTCGCCCTCAACCACGCCGCCCCGGCGGTCGCCGACCACGTCGCCTCCGTCATGGAGCACTGGCTGGACCGGGGGATCGCCGGCTGGCGCCTCGACGCCGCGTACGCCGTGCCGCGCCCCTTCTGGCGCGCCGTCACCGACCGGGTCCGGCGAGGCCATCCCGGTGCGTGGTTCAGCGGCGAGGTCATCCACGGCGACTACGCCTCGTACGTCACCGAGGGCGGCCTCGACAGCGTCACCCAGTACGAACTGTGGAAGGCCGTCTGGAGCTCCCTCAACGACACCAACCCGCACGAACTGGCCTGGGCCCTCAAACGCCACAACGCCTTCCTCGACGTCTTCGCTCCCCAGACCTTCGTCGGCAACCATGACGTCACCCGCATCGCCAGCCGGCTGCGCGAACCCCGCCACCTCGCACACGCGCTCACGCTGCTGTTCACGCTCGGCGGCGTGCCGTCGGTGTACGCGGGGGACGAACGGGCGATGCGCGCCGTCAAGGAGGACCGGGTGGGCGGGGACGACGCGATCCGGCCCGCCTTCCCCGTGGATCCGGCCGACCTGGGGGAGGAGGGGCTCGACGTCCAACGGCTGCACCAGGCGCTGATCGGGGTGCGCCGTCGCAACCCCTGGCTGGTGCGTGCCCACACCCTGGTCCACACCCTGGGGAACGCGGCGCTCTCCTACACCGCCGTCGACCCGGCGGGGGGCTCGGCCGTAGCCGTCGCCCTCAACTTCGGCACCGCGCCGGTCACCGCGGGGGTACCGGCAGCCCCCTGGACACACGCGGCCGGCGACACCGTCATCGACCCGGGCAGCGGCACGGCCGTACTGCCCCCACTCGGCTGGTCGGTGGCCACCTCGGCGGTCGCGCCGCACTGACCCGGAAAAGCGCGAATTCCGTGAAACCAATGGCCGACGGAATATCGATGTTCACCTACGGATATTCCGGCGTGATAATCGCGCCGGAGTCGCTGGGGTAGCCCGAGTCGCCGATCGACAATTACAGCCGGCCGACCGTACAGAATTCACCTGCCCGGCCGCTGCGGCCTGGCACTACCGCCCCTAACCCGCTTCCGCGTTCAGTGCCCGGGCCCAGGCCCGCTGCCACTGGGCGACATTCTGGCCCTGATGTCCGCAGGCCTGGACGAAAGCGACCAGCAGTTCCTCCGACGGCATCCGCAAACCGGCCAGCACGTCCGCGACCGTGCTTCGCGGCAGCGGTCCCGCGCCCAGTTCACGCGCCCGTTTCTGCATTTCCCGCAATGACGGCTGACCCGCCGCCAGCCGCACCTGGTGCATCGCCTGCAGCAGGTGGGCCGGGTGGTAGACGAGCTCCAGTCGGCGCGCCGCGCGGGGGGCCGACTGGGGCTGCGGACAGCCGGCCGCCGACTCGGCGCCCACCGCCGCTCGTTCCCAGCGTAATCGCGCCTCCCGCCGGGAAGCGCCGCAGACCTGCGCATATGTCTCCACCACCTGCTGGCGCGGCAGGGCCGTCCCGCTGTCGGCCCGGCACAGGGTGACCGCCGAATAGGCGGGCCCGGCGACCCGTGACCGCTCCGTCAGCTCCGACATCTGCCGGTACGTCAGCCCCGCACGCTGTCTCAGCGTGCGCAGCCACTGCGCCAGCTCCTCGTACCGCGCGGACGGCGGTACGGGTTCTCGCCTGCGAACCACCACTGCTCCCCTGGATTGCAAGACCCTTGGACGTGCGGCTGGATGTGCGGCGTTTCGACGGGCCGGGGTCCTTAGTGGACCGCCCGCATTGCTTATGACCAGAATTTGCTCTGAGGGCAACCTTATGGACGGGCCTGTTGAGCGGTCAAGAAGGCTTTACTCAGCTTTACCGGCAAAGGCTCTTTCGGTTGCGCACGTCGACCCCTTGTTGCAATCCGTCCGGGAAGCGGAGAAACCGATTCCGTCGATCGACCTGTTTCTTTTTCCGACAGCTGACGCGGGGGCCCCGGAAGATGTCCGGCGCCCGGCGTCCGGCGCGTCTTGCCGCGGCATTCCGCGCTCTGTTGGCATGGAGAAGCCGGCCGACCGGGCCGGAACGACAGCGCCCCCTCATCGAGGCGGGCCGTGCCCATCCACCAGGGAGTTCCTGATGACGACCACTTCACCCGCCACCCTCGACGAGATCATCGAGCTGATCAAGGAGGTCAAGCCGGGGATCGCCGACCAGTCCGTCACCGCCGAGCAGTCGGTCGTCGAGGACCTGGGCCTCGATTCCCTCGACCTGCTCCAGCTCTCCCGGCGCATAAACCGTCAGTTCGGCGTCGACTTCGACCTCGACAGCTGGAACGCCGAGGCCGACGACCATCAGCGCAGCGTCGCCTCCATCGCCGCCGCCGTCACGACCGACAACCATGCCTGAGACGCCCGTACCCGCGGCACCCCGGGTCGCGCTGGTCACCGGTGGCTCGCGTGGGATCGGCGCCGCCATCGCCCACCGCCTCGCCGCCGACGGCCTCACCGTGCACCTGGTGTGCCGCAGCGCGCGGGACGCCGGACTCCGCGTCGTCAAGGAGATCGAGGAGTCGGGCGGCCGGGCTGTCCTGCACCAGGCCGACATCGGTGTCGAGGCCGACGTGGTGGACCTGGTGGAACGGGTCACCGCACAGGAGGGCGCCCTGCACGTCCTCGTCAACAACGCCGCCGTCATCGACGACCAACTGCTCGCGGTGACCCGTACCGCCCGTTGGGAGAACGTGCTGCGGACCAACCTCACCGGGCCGTTCCTCACCAGCCGCGAGGTCCTGCCCCACATGCTCGACCAGGGCTGGGGACGCATCATCAACATCTCCTCCAACTCGGCGCGCACCCCGGGCCCCGGCCAGAGCGCCTACGCCGCGTCCAAGGGCGGTATCGAGTCCCTGACTCGCGCCCTCGCGGTCGAGGTCGGCCGCAAGGGCATCCGCGTCAACTGCGTGGCGCCCGGCAAGGTCCGTACCGAGATGACCTCGGCCGTCGCGGACAAGCTCGGCTCCGACGGGGACGGCACCCGCTGGGGACTGCCCGAGGACATCAGCGGACTGGTCGCCTTCCTCGCCGGCGACGAGGCCGACTACATCCAGGGCCAGACCTTCACCGTCGACGGCGGACGCATGGTCATGCGCAGCCCCGGCACCGGCCGCCGCCCGCGCCGATGAGGCCCGCACAACCGCCGGGGACGGCAAGGACGGCAAGGACGACAGGGACGACAGGGACGACGGGGACGACAAGGGAGAGGAGGCGGCCGTGGGGGCCGTGAAGTACTGGGAGGAGCTGGCGCAGGCGCCCGTACGCCGGTTCGGACCCGTGGTGTTCGACGGGGCGCTGCTCGATCAGTTGCTGGACCTGATGGGCGAGAAGCACCCGGTGCACGACAGCGACTCGTTCGCCCACGGCACCGACCGCCGGCGGCGCATCGTGCCCGGCGGATTCATCCACTCGATCACCTCCGGCTGGGTGGTCCAGCACGGCTCGCCCGCCGCGATCGTCGGGATGCGGCGGATGAGCTGGGACTTCGTACGGCCCCTCTACCCCGACACCCCGTTCTGGTTCACCACCGCGACGGACCGGGCCACCCCGATCGACGACCGGCTCGGCCTGATCGACACCACCCGCCGGGTCTTCGACGAGAACGACCGGACCTACGCCATCGGACGGATGAGCGTGGTGCTGCTGCGCCGAGCCGCCGTCCCCGAGGCCGAACCCACAACACCGACGGCGCCGCCGACCGTGACACCGGCCACGACACCGACCGCAATGCCGACCGCAGTCCCGACCGGAAGGGCTCAGTGATGGACAGCCAGTACCAGCCGCTCAAGGGCAAGGTGGCCCTGGTCACCGGTGGATCCCGTGGCATCGGCGAGGGCATCAGCCGCAAGCTCGCCTCCTGGGGCGCCACGCTCGCGATCAACTACGTCGACAGGGAGGGCCCGGCGAAGGAGCTCGCCGCCGAACTCGCCGACCAGGGCACCGAGGTGTCGCTGCACCGCGCCGACCTCAGCGACCCCGCGCAGATCCAGAACCTCATCGACGAGATCGGCGCCCTCCACGACGACCTGCACATCCTGATCCAGAACGCGGCCGCGACCAAGTTCAGCAGACTGGAGGACGCCACCCTCGGCGACTGGCAGTTCGTGCAGGACACCAACTCCCGTGCCACCTGGCTGCTCGCCAAGTACGCGCTGCCGCTGATGAAGAACCGCCCCGGCGCCCGCTTCGTCACCATCACCAACTCCACCACCACCCGCATCATCCCCAAAGCCGGCCTGTTCGCCGCCGCCAAGGCGGGCCTCGAGTCCCTGACCGACTACCTCTCGTACGAACTCGCCCCCTACGGCATCGTCGCCAACTGCGTCCGCCCCGGCCTCGTGCAGACCAGCGTGTTCAAGGTGCGCCCCGACTTCGCGCACGGCGTCAAGAAGGAACTGTCGGTCTCGCCGTGGGACGGCGACAAGATGACCACCCCGGAGAACAGCGGTGACGTGGTCGCCCTGCTCTGCCTGCCGGAGGCCGACTGGATCGCCGGGCAGACCATCACCGTCGACGGCGGCTACCGTCTGTGGGGCGGCATCAGCGGCGGAGGCCGGCGTGCCGAGTGACCGGGGCCCGGACGGGATTCCGGGCCGTACCTCCTACGACGCCTCCGCCGGGATCGTCGTCACCGGCACCGGAGTCATCTCCCCGGCGGGCCTCGGCGCGGCCCGTCTGTGGGAGGCGATGGCGGCCGGCAAAACCTTCTTCGGCACCGGCGACCACGACGGGCCCGCCCCCGCGCTGCCCTGGCCGACGGCAGCCGTCGACACCTCCGAGATCGGCTGGCCCCAGGGCACCGTCTGGGCCAACGCGAGCAAGTACGCCAACAGTTCGGCCCGTTGGGCGGTCGCGGTGGCCGGGCAGGCGCTGGCACAGGCCGGGATCACCGGGGACACCGAGGACGTGCGCGGCGGCACCGTGATGGCCGTCGGCAGCAGCGGCGACGAACTCAGCGACGTCATGCCCCGGCTCGCCTCCCGCTTCCGTGACGACCCCCGCCCGCTCGCCAAGTTCCTCCACGACGAGGTCCCCGACTACTCCTACATCCGTGGCATCCCCTCCCAGCTCGGCCAGTTCGTCTCCCTCGCCAGCGGCTTCCGCGGCTCCAACGTCGCCGCGTACGGCGAGTCCGCCGCGGGCGGCACCGGCGCGCTCGCCCTCGCGGCACGGCTGCTGGAGGACGGCGAACTCGACCGGGTCCTGGTGGTCGGCGTGGCCGGCCCGCTGTCCATGACCTCACTGGCCGCCTTCGACAGCCACGAGCCGTTCGGCACCCGTGCCACCGCGGGCGCCGGCCCCTTCGACACCGGCCGCGGCGGCACCCTCCCCGGCCAGGGCGCCGCCGCGGTGCTGCTGGAACGCGCCGACCGGGCACGGGGCGTACCGCTCGCCCGGTTCCTCGGCTGCGAGGTGCTGGCCGCCCGCGACCTGGAGAGCGCCTCCCGGTACGCGGTCGACGCGGTCCTCGCCGACGCCCCGCCGCCCGACGTCTGGTGGGCGCACGGCGCGGGCTCCCGCGCCCTGGACGCCGTCGAGGCCCATACGGTCACGGCACGGGCCGGCACCCTCCCGGTCACCGGCTCCAAGGGCACCATCGGCAACGCGTTCGAGTGCTCGGCGCTCCTCGACACCGCCCTCGCGGTGGAGAGCCTGGCCCGCCGGGAACTCCCCCCGGTCGGCCTGCTCGACGACCCCGACCCGGCACTGGGCGCGCTCGACCCGGTCGTCGGCGGACCCCGCCCGCTGGGGGACGGTACGACGCTCCTGCTCACCGCCTTCAACCAGGGGCGCGGCGCGGCGGCGGCGGGGGCGGTGCTGATCGCGGCGGCCGCCGCAGGCACGAACGGGTCCGGCACGAACGGGTCCGGCACGAACGGGTCCGGCACGAACGGGTCCGGCACGAACGGGTCCGGCACGAACGGGTCCGGCACTGACGGAACCGGCACTGACGGAACCGGCACCGGAGAAGCAGACAGAGAGGTACCCGCATGAGTCTCCCGAGTCACGAGACCCCCGGCACCGAACACCCCCCGGACCGTCCCGACGACATCGTCATCACCGGCCTGGGCGTGGTCACCCCCATCGGCGGCGACGTAGAGACCTTCTGGTCGGCCAACCTGGAGGGCCGCTCCGGGATCGTCCTGGAGGAACGGATGGACACCCGGGGCCTGCCCTGCGGCTGGACCGCCGGACTCATCCCGGACGACGTCAAGGACAAGGTCCGGGCCGGCCACGGCGCCCCCGACCGTTCCTGGGGCGACACCCTGATGCATGCCTGCGTCGAACAGGCCCTCGCCGACGCCGACTTCGCTGGCCGCCCGCCCGCCGACGGCCCCGCGGCCCTGGTCTACGCCCGGGTCTGGCCCGGCCCCACCGGCTCCTTCCCCCAGGACTACGTCACCCACATCGCGGACCTCGCCGACCGCTACGACGCCGTCGGCAACGACCCCGTCCGCGTTCTCGAACGCCTGCGCGGCCGGTTCCTCTCCCTGGAGACCCAGGACCTGTCCGCCTTCCCCCGCGAGATCGCCGAACGCCTCGGCACCGCCGTCCTCCCGGTCCGGCTGGAGGCCACCTGCTCCGGTGGCCTGCGCGCCATTGCCGAGGCGGCCCGGCTGCTGCGCTCGGGCCGCGCGGAGTACGCGGTCGTCTCGGCCGCCGTGTCCCGCAACACCCCGTACGTGCTCTCCCAGTACGGGCAGTTGATGGCGCTGTCCCGCTGGAAGGGCGACGACCCGGGGCAGGCCTCCATGCCGTTCGACAAGCGCCGTACCGGCATGGTCATCAACGAGTCGGCGGGCGCCCTCGTCCTGGAGACCGCCGCGCACGCCGCCCGGCGCGGCATGACCCGTCCGCACGCCGTGATCGGCGGCTGGGGTCTCGCCGTGGACACCGCCCATATGACCGCGCCCAGGGTCGAGATGATCGAACGGGTCATGCGCACCGCCCTCGCGGAGGCCGGGGCCGAGCCCGACGACGTCGACTCGGTCAACGCGCACGGCACCTCCACCCGCCTCAACGACGTCACCGAGGCCCGCGCCCTGCATCAGGTGTTCGGCGAGCGCATGGCCGAGATCGACGTCTGCGCGGTCAAGTCGCTCACCGGGCACGGCTCGGCCGCCTCCGGTGTGGTGGAGACGGCGGTCGCCGCGCTCACCCTGTGCCGGGACGTCGTACCGCCGGTGGTGACCTGCACGGAACCCGACCCGGCGTGCGGGGTGAAGACCTCGCTCACGCCGGTGCGGCGCCCGGTCGCGGCGGTGCTGAAGAACTCCTTCGGCTTCGGCGGCCAGTACGCGTCGATGCTGTTCCGCCGGCCCGCGACGCCCCGTCGGGCGCCCGAGCGGGCACGTTCGTACGAGCCGCAGCCGTCATGAGCGCCGCAGCCGTGGACCGGCTCGACCACGAGGAGATCGAACCGGCCGGACAGCACCTCGCAACGGTGGTGTGGCTGCACGGCATCGGCCAGGTCCCCGGCGACATGGCCGAGGTGGCCGGCCGGCTGCGGCTCGCGGAGGCGGGCGTGCGCGGGGTCTTCCCGCGCGCGCCCGTCACGGCGCCGAGCCTCCTCACCGGGCTTCCGGTGAGCTGCTGGTTCCCGCAGAGCGTGCTGGCCATCGACCGCATCGACATCGAGGGCCTGCACGCGGTACGCCGCCCGCTGGCCGCGCTGCTCACCGAGGAGACCGAGCGGATCGGCGCGGACCGGGTGCTGCTCGCCGGTTTCTCCCAGGGCGCCACCGTCGCCCTCACCCTCGCCCTGTCCCACCCCGAGCCGCTGGCGGGCGCAGCCCTCTACGCCCCCTACCTGCCACCCGACCTGCCCGCACTGCTCGACGGAGGGCGCCCGAACCCCGCCAACTCCGGGCTCCCGGTGTGGATCGGGCACGGCGCGCGGGACTGGGTCGTCCCGGAACGCAGTGGCGAGGGGCTGCGCGGGCTCCTCCGCTCCTGGGGCCACCCGGTGACCTGGCAGCGCTACGCCGGCGGCCACGAACCCTTCGCGGGGGTACGGGCGTCGCTGCCGGACTTCCTCACGAAGGCCCTCGGCACTCCCGTACCGCACGTCCCGGACCCGCCCCGCTTCTCCCCGCGCCGCCGGCCGGGCCTGGACTGACGATGCCGGTGATGACCCTCACGACCTTCACGGCGCCGGGACCACGGCAGGTGCACCTCTGGGCCGTGCCGCTCGACGGACCGGCGGCCGACACGGCGGTGGCGCTGGCACCCTCCGTCCTGGACCCGGGGGAGCGGCGGCGGGCGGCCCGGCTGCTGCTGCCCGAGGACCGCCGCCGCTGGACGACCGCCCGGGTCGCTCTGCGCGGCGTACTGGGCGCCTGCACCGGCCTGCCGCCCGCCCGGATCACCTTCGCCTACGGCCGTCACGGCCGGCCCCGGCTGGCCGGACCCGATGGCCTGCGCCTCCACTTCAACCTCACCCACAGCCGCGACCGCGCCCTGCTCGCCGTGTGCCGGGACACCCCGGTCGGCGCCGACCTGGAACACCTGGACGCCGGGCCGCCCGACGACCGGGGCCTGGACGAACTGGCCGAGGCCGTCCTCGCCCCCTCCGAACTGGGCGCCTACCGGCAACTCCCGTACCCCGACCGCAGGGCGGCCCTGCTGCGCCGCTGGACCGGCAAGGAAGCCCTGCTCAAGGCGACCGGACGCGGGATCACCCTGTCCGCACTCAGCCGCGTGACGGTCCCCGAAGGGGCGGGCCCGGCATACGGCGTCCCGGGAACGTGGACGCTGCTGCGACCGCCGCTGGACGGCCCGTACACGGCGGCGATAGCCGTACCGGCCGTACTGGGGGAGGCCCACACCGAAAACCACAAGAACTGGGAGGTCGTCGAGAATGCCCCCACAGCCCCCAACGAACCCGTCGACCACAACTGACCCCGAACCCGAACGAGCACCGACACCGGTCCCCGCTCCGGCACCGGCGCCGGTCCCCGCTCCGGCACCGGCGCCCGCGCCCGAGTTGATACCGATGCCCGCACCGGCGTCGGCCCCCGCACCCCCGCCGGTGCCGATATCGGGGCCCGCGCCCGCGCCTGTGCCGGGGCCGGTGTCGGCGGCTGCCGTGCCTGTGCCCATGCCGGCGCCCGCGCTCGCGCCCGCGCCCACGGCCGTGCCGGTGCCGGTGTCGGGGCCCGCGCCCGAGTTGGTGCGGGTGCCCGGGCCGGTGTCGGCCCCCGTGCCCCCGCCGGTGCCGGTATCGGGGCCCGCGCCCGCGCCTGTGCCGGGGCCGGGGCCGGTGCCGGTGTCGGACCCCGTGCCCCCGCCCGTGCCGGTGTCGGGGCCCGTGTGGGCGGCTGCCGTGCCTGTGCCCGAGTCGGTGCCGGTGCCGGTGTCGGTGTCGGTGTCATTGCCCGCGCCCGCGCCCGTGCCGGGGCGCGTGGCCGTGCTGGGGACCGCGTCGGAGGCTGCCGTGCCCGCGCCGGTGTCGGTGCCCGCGCCCACGGCCGTGCCGGTGTCGGTGCCCGCGGCCGTGCCTGTGCCGGTGCCCGCGCCCGCGCCCGTGCCGGGGCCCGTGTCGGCGGCTGCCGTGCCGGTGCCGATACCGGTGCCCGTGCCCGTGTCGGTGTCAGGGCCCGCGTCGGCGGCTGCCGCGCCCGTGCCTGTGTTGGCGGCTGCCGCGCCCGTGCCCAGGTCGGTGGGCGTTGCGGTGGCCCCCGCCAGCGCTCTCCTCTTCCCCGGGCAGGGTGCTCAGCGGCCCGGGATGGGTGAGCCCTGGCGGGACACCGTGCACTGGAAAGTGGTCGATCGGCTGTCCGAGGCCGTGGGCCGAGATCTCGGACGGCTGCTGCTGCACTCCGACGCCGCCGAGCTGACCCGGACGGACAACGCCCAGATCGCCACCTTCACCCTGGAGATGGTGATCCTCGACGCGCTCGACACGGCGGTCGGCGGAGTCCGGCCGGCTGTGTGCGCCGGGCACAGTCTGGGCGAGTTCGCCGCGCTGACCGCCGCCGGGGTCCTCACCCTGGAGGACGCCGGCCGGCTGGTCGCTGAGCGGGGCGCCGCGATGGCGGAGGCGGCCCGCCGGGCGCCCGGCACCATGGCCGTACTGGTCGGACCCGGTGTCCCCGCCCTGGCCGAGCGGATCGCCGCCCGGCTGCGGGCCGGGGCCAGGGCGCCGATCTGGGTGGCCAACCTCAACGGCCCCGCCCAGGTCGTCGTCTCCGGCACCGCCGACGCCGTCGCCGCGCTGGCCGAGGAGGCGGAGGCGGCGGGCGCGCGGGCGATCCGCATCCCGGTCGGCGGGGCCTTCCACACCCCGCTGATGGCCGCGGCGCTCCCGCGCCTCGCCGCCGCGGTCTCCGCCGTCGAACTGCACCCCGCGCACTGCCCGGTGATCGCCAACGTCGACGCCCGCGCTCACCGGGGGAACCCCGAACGCTGGCGGGACCTGATGCTGCGTCACCTCGTGATGCCGGTGCGCTGGGAGGGTTCGATACGGACCCTCGCCGCGGTGGCCCGGGGCCCGCTGCGGCTGGCCGAACTCGGTCCCGGCAGCACGCTCGGCGGACTCGCCCGTCGCCTGCTGCCCCCGGAGGTGCCGGTCCGTTCCGTGGCCACCCCGGACCAGTTGGCGGCCCTGGTGTCCGACTGGTGGCCGACGGACGGGGTCTGACGGGGCCCGACCGGGCCCACCGCCTACCAGGTGTCCGCGTCCCGGGTCAGCTCGGCCACCAGTTCGGTGGCCCGGAGGCCGGGGACGCCCGCCGTGGTCAGCAGGGTGATCGCGGCCGAGGGGCCCGCCTCGCGCGCTGCCAGGACCCCGTCGTTCACCGCCTCCATCAGCGCGAACAGCATCTGCTCGTGCACGTACGCCAGTGCGGGCGCCGGCAGCGGTGAGCTGAACACGCCCTCCTCCAGGCCCTGCCGCAGCACCTCGACGCAGGCCTCGCGGACCGGGGTGAACCGGTCGCGGATGCCCTGCACGGTGACGCTGCGCTGGGCGAGGCCGACGAGTATGCGGTAGCGGTCCGCGACCCGCCAGACCGAGAGCGTCGTACGGGCGATGATCTCCGCGGGCCCCTTGGCGCCCTCGAGTCCCTCGGCGTGCGCGTCGGCGACCGCCTCCACGGCGCCGTCGAGCAGCGTGCTGATCAGCGCCTCCCGGCTGGGGAAATGCCCGTACACGGTCCGTCGTACGACACCTGCGGCGCGCGCGATCTGGTCCATCGAGGCGTCGGGGTCGCGCAGCAGTTCGGCGAGGGCGATGTCGAGGATGCGGCGCCGGTTCGCGTCGGCGCGGCTGGTGGTGCCCGTGGTCATGGCTGCCATTGTGCCTTCCCTTCCTTCTATTTGCACAGTGCTGTGCATTCGGTTAGATTGCACATTGTTGTGCAACTGCACGTCGTTGTGCAAAAGGATCACTGTAAGCACCAAGCACCAAGCACCAAGCACCAAGCTCCGTGCACCAAGCACCTCAAGGAAGGCGAAGGCCCATGGCCATGCGATTCGTCAGGACAGAACCCGTCGAGACGATGGGCCGCCCCTACGCGCGCCGCTGGTGGGCCCTTCTCGTGCTCTGTCTGAGCCTGCTGATCATCGTGATGGCGAACACCGCCCTCACCGTCGCCGCCCCCGACATGACCCAGGACCTGGGCCTGTCCAGCGCCGACCTCCAGTGGGTCATAGACGGCTACACCGTCCCGTACGCGGCGCTGATGCTCCTGCTCGGCGCGATCGGCGACAAGTACAGCCGGCGCGGGGCGCTCGTCCTCGGCCTGGTCGTCTTCGGCGGCGGGGCGATCGCCGGCTCACTGGTCGGCTCGGCCGCCGGGGTCATCGCGGCGCGAGCCGTCATGGGTGTGGGCGCCGCGCTGATCATGCCCGCGACGCTCTCCCTCCTCGCCGCGACCTTCCCGCGCGCCGAACGCGCCAAGGCGATCACCCTGTGGACCGCCACCGCCGGACTCGCCATCGCGGCCGGCCCGCTGGTCGCGGGGGCGCTGCTGGAGAAGCACGGCTGGGCCTCGACGTTCCTGATCAACGTGCCGATCGCCGCGCTCGCGATCGTCGGCGCGCTCGTCCTCGTACCCCCGTCCAAGGCCGGCCACCAGGACCGGATCGACTACGTCGGCGGACTGCTGTCCGTGGTGTGGATCGGCGCGCTGGTCTACATGATCATCGAGGGGCCGCACTTCGGCTGGGGCGTCAAGGCGGTCACGGCGGCGGTCGCCGCGGGCCTCGGCCTCGTCCTCTTCATCGTGTGGGAGCTGCGTCACCCGCGCCCCGTCCTCGACGTACGCCGCTTCACGCAGCGCCGGTTCGCGGGCTCCAACCTCGCGGTCGCCCTGTTCTTCCTGGCGGTCTTCGGCGCCTTCTACTACCTCACCCAGCACCTCCAGTTCGTCCTCGGCTACGACGCCCTCGACACCGGCCTGCGCATGCTGCCCCTCGCCGGCGCGGTCTTCGTCGGCTCGGCCCTCACCGGCTATCTCACCCCGCGCATCGGCATGCGGATCACGGTCACGGCGGGCATGGTCGGCGGTACGGCGGCCCTGGTGCTGCTCTCGCAGGTGAACTCCCAGTCCACGTACGGGGATTTCGTAGCCCCTCTCGTCATCCTCGGCCTCGCGATCGGCCTCGCGCTCTCCCCGTGCACGGACGCGATCATGGGAGCGTTCCCCGAGGCCCAACTGGGCGTCGGCGGCGCGGTGAACGACACCTCGCTCGAACTGGGCGGCTCGCTCGGCATCGCGATCCTCGGCTCACTGCTCTCGACGTCGTACGCCGCCCACCTCACCGACGCGACGAGGGGCAGCAAGCTGCCGGCGGACGCCCTGAGCCAGGCGCAGGACTCGGTGGGCGCGGGTTATCAGGTGGCCCAGGGGATCGGCGCGCAGGCACGGCAGCTCGCGGCGCAGGCGAGTGCCGCCAGGCCGGAACAGGCGGCCGAGCTGAAGACGCAGGCGACTCAACTCGCCCAGGGGGCACGCCAGATGGCGGACGCGGTGGGATCGTCCTTCTCGGATGCGGTGGCCCACACGAGCCTGATCGGGGCGATCATTCTGGGGGCAGGGACAGTGCTGGTCGCCGCGCTGCTGCCGGGGAAGGAGAGCGTGACCCCGGCGGAGCCGGCAGAGCAGCCGGAGCTTGCGAGTGCGGGCCGCTGAAGCCGAGCCCGCGTTTTTCCCACCCACCCACCCGTTTACGGCATGTGACCAGCGCGGGCCCGGCGCATGTCACCCCGCCCGGCAGCAGAAGCTCGGGGCCACCAGTCATGATGTCGACGTCTTGGGCCTGTTCTTCAGGTACCAGTCGAGGAAGCGCTCGCTGACCCCTTTGCCGTCGCCGAAGTCCTCGCGGAGTATCCGCCACATGTACGTGCTGTCGTGGCCGGAGGCGAAGGTGCTTCCCTCGGCGATCGCGGTGTCGCAGCCACAAAGGCACAGTGTTGGACTATCAGCGGTCACGGTGGCCTCCGAAAGGGGATGAGCGCTGCCTGGTGTGCACGCCATCATCTCGCATCCGTTTCAGGCGGCAGGAAGTTCTACGACGTGCGGACCAACCAGGAGTTCTGGGTCTCCGGGCCGAAAAAACGGCTGACCCGGGGCAACGGGTAGGGGCGGCGCGGGCGAGAACCCTCAGACGCGGAGATCCGCCACCACGCTGAACCGTTCCAGTACCGCCAACGTCGAGTCGTCCACCGCGAACCCTGGATCCCCCAGCACCGCCCGCATCCCCGCGCTGTGCCGGCCGTCGAGAATCGCGGGGTAGAGGCCAACTCCCTCTCCGAGCACACCAATTTCACCGACCCCACCCCCACCCCGAGCCTCACCTCAATTATCCTCACCCACCCCCAACGTCTCCCCCACCGCTCGCGGCAGCCACTCCCGTACATGGCCGAAGGTGAAGCCGAGTTCCGTGGCCCTCGAGTTGTCCATGCCGTACGAGCGGGCGAAGGAGAACGGGGAGACCTGGCCGACCTCGACGGTCTGGAAGACGGTCCTGCCGTCCGGGATGTGCCGGGCCACCGCCGCGCACAACTCCTCCGTGGTCAGCAGGCCGTGGGACGCGGCGTTGACCGGGCCGGTGAAGTTCTGGCCCACCGTCCAGTAGAGGAAGTCGGCGATCTCCTCGACGTGGATGTAGGTCGCCGGCCGGTTCTCGGCCGGTACGGCGATCGGGGTGCCGGTACGGATGCGTTGGGCATAGTGGTCGAGCCGGCCGGTGAAGTCGTCGGCGCCGCCCAGGACATGGGCCACGCGTACGGCGGTGTACGCGAACTCCGTACCGCCGGCCGCGAAGACCGCCTCGGCCTGGCGCTTGCCCTCGCCGTAGTGGGTGTCGAGGAACTCCGGCTTGTGCCAGGGGAGTTGGAGATCGACGGGGACGGTACGCGGATCGACGGCGTCCTCGCGCACGGGGACGACGGTGTCCTCGTAGACGAGGGAGTCCTCGTACTCGTACACCTCGATCGTCGACGTCATCACATAGCGGCGGGTCCGGCCGCTCGCGAAGACGCGCCGGGCGATGTCGGCCTGGCGGGGCGTGTAGCAGACCTGGTCCACGACGACGTCGAAGGTGCGGTCGCCGAGAGCGGAATTCAGGGCGACCTCGTCATCACGGTCGGCGACAAGGTGAATTGCCCCGGCGGGCGGAGAAGCGGAGCCCCGGTTGAGAACGGTCACCCGGTCTCCGGCCGCGATCAGGCGGTCGATGAGCCGCTTTCCGAAATAGCGATTGCCGCCTATGACCAATACGTCGCGCATGATGTTCCTCCCCGTAGCGGACCTTGTGATCATAATTCTCCTGGTGGACGAACGAGTTCTGAAGGGGAAGTCATGGGACATCCGGCCGAGGCGCCGAAAGAACCACGGCGGCTGCGAGCAGCGGCCAACGAAACGTCGGTGGCCTTCGACGCGTTGGACCGGCAGATCCTGGAACTCCTCCAGAGCGACGGCCGGATCAAGCTGAGCGAGCTGGGCAGAAGGGTGCGGCTGAGCCCGGCGGCGGTCACGGAGCGGGTGCGCCGGCTGGAGTCGGCGGGCGCGATCACCGGATACGGCGCCCGGGTCGCTCCCGCGCGCCTCGGCTACGGCATCCAGGCGTTCATCCGCGTCAACCCGCACGGCGGATACACCCTGAAACACCCGAGGACGCTGGAGCTGCTCGCCCGCCCCGAGGTCACCGAGGTGCATCACGTGGTCGGCGAGGACTGCTGGATCCTCAAGGTGGCCGTCGAGGACACGATCCATCTGGAGGAGGTCCTGGAGCGGACCTCGGCGCTGGGGCGGACGACGACGTCGATCGTCCTGTCGTCCCCGGTGGTGGGGAAACCGCTGCTGCCCCCGGGGTGAGTGAACAGGCGAGCCCGGCGCGCTTGCCTTGACGTCGGCGTCAAGGACTACGTTCGTACGTATGCGAATCGGCATGCGAATCGGCGAGCTGGCGGCGCGGGCCGGGACCACCACACGGACCCTGCGGTATTACGAGTCGCGTGGGCTGCTGCCCGCGCGGCGCGCGGACAACGGCTACCGCTCCTACGACGAGGAAGACCTGAAGCTGCTCCGGCAGATACGGACGCTCCAGGACTTCGGGTTCGACCTGGAGGAGACCCGGCCCTTCGTGGACTGTCTGCGGGCGGGGCACCCGGAGGGCGACTCCTGTCCCGCGTCGCTGGCCGTCTACCGCCGCAAGCTCGACGAACTCGACGCGCTGATCGGCGAGTTGCAGTCGGTACGGGCGAAGGTCGGCGAGCAGCTGACGCGCGCCGAACGGGCGCGCGACGAGCTGGCGGCCGAGGCGGCGGTTCCGGGCGGTCCGGAACCGGCATGCGAGTGGGGAGGACGGACGCGATGATCAGGGCAGCGGGCGTGGCCGAGGTGACGGACGCGGACTTCGAGGCGGAGGTGATCGGGGCGGGGTTGCCGGTCCTGGTGGAGTTCACGGCCGACTGGTGCCCACCGTGCCGCCAGATGGCCCCGGTGCTGAGCGCCCTGGCGGCGGAGGAGTCCGACCGGCTGAAGGTCGTCCAGCTCAACGTCGACATGAACCCCCTGACGACGAACGCGTACCGGGTGCTGTCCATGCCGACGTTCATGGTCTTCCGGGACGGGGAGCCGGTGCGGTCGATGGTGGGGGCCCGCCCGAAAAGACGATTGCTGGAGGAACTGTCCGACGTGCTCTGACATGTCTCCGATACGACTCTGATGCGACTCTGCTACGAAGAAATCCCCCGAGCGATTGCGCTCGGGGGATTTCTCTGCGTATATTCAATGGTTCGCGACTTTAGCGAGATCAGATTGTGGATCAGATTGATCGAGTCGCGGAAAAGTTCAATGAGCAGAGTATATCCGAGCGGGAGCGGAATTGTCAAACAGGGGCGCAAACACGGAATCAACTCACGATGAATTGCTCGGCGAACAGGAATTCGTCGACGGGCTCTACGCCCGCGTCGACGTCCTGCGCGGCGACACCGAGCACTCCGTCACGGACGCGCTCGCGCAGGGCAGTACGCCGATGCAGGCCCGGCTCGAACGGGACGTCCTCGTCGCCGAGCGGTCGGGGCTGCTCGCCGCGCTGAACGCCGTCGACGGATCGCTCTGCTTCGGGCGGATCGATCTCACCTCCGGCGTCACCCACCACATCGGCCGTATCGGACTGCGCGCCGACGATGCCGAGCGCACCCCGATGCTCATCGACTGGCGGGCCGAGGTCGCCCGGCCCTTCTATCTCGCCACCGGGCACACCACGATGGGCCTGCGCCGGCGCCGCCACATCAGCACCGACGGGCGGCGCGTCACCGGCCTGCACGACGAGATCCTCGACCTCGGCGACGAGACCCGCACCGGCTACGAGGACCCCTCAGGCGACGCCGTACTGCTCGCCGCGCTCGACTCCGCCCGCACCGGCCGGATGAACGACATCGTGCAGACCATCCAGGCGGAGCAGGACGAGATCATCCGCGCCCCGCACCGAGGTGTGCTGGTCGTGGAGGGCGGGCCCGGCACCGGCAAGACCGCCGTGGCGCTCCACCGGGCCGCCTATCTGCTCTACGAGCACCGCGAACTCCTCGCCAAACGGGCCGTGTTGATTGTCGGACCCAACCCCGCCTTCCTCGGCTACATCGGCGAGGTGCTGCCCTCGCTCGGTGAGACCGGGGTGCTCCTCGCGACCGTCGGCGAGCTGTTCCCGGGCGTCAAGGCGACCCTCACGGACACGCCCCGCGCCGCCACCGTGAAGGGGCGCGCCGACATGGCCGACGTGCTGGCGGCCGTCGTACGCGACCGGCAGGGACTGCCCGACCCGGTCATCGCCATCGAGCACGACCGGGACATTCTGATGCTCGACGCCGGACTGGTGAACGTGGCCCGGGAGCGGACCCGCGAGGCGAAGCTGCCGCACAACGTCGCGCGCGAGCATTTCGAGGGGCACATCCTCAACACGCTGACCGAGATGGTCGCGGAACGCATCGGCACCGACCCGTACGACGGCAGCAACCTCCTCGACCCCAGTGACATCACCCAGATCCGCGACGACCTGGCCGAGAACCACGAAGTCTGGGCGGCCATCGACCAGTTGTGGCCACGCATCGGCCCGCGCCGACTGGTCGCGGACTTCCTCGCCGCACCGGACGGCTACGTGTCGGAGGCCGACGCGGACGCCATCCGGCGGCCGGTCACCCGGGCCTGGACGACGGCCGACGTACCGCTGCTCGACGAGGCGGCGGAGCTGCTCGGCGAGGACGACCGGGTCGCCAGGGCCCGGGCGGAACGCGAGCGCAGCAGCCAAGTCGCCTACGCACAGGGGGTGCTGGACGTTTCCTACGCCTCCCGGACGTACGAGTTCGAGGACCTGGACGCCGAGGACTCCGAGGTGCTGTCCGCGCACGACATCATCGACGCGGAACGCTTCGCCGAGCGGCACGAGGAGGACGATCTGCGCAGCGCCGCCGAACGGGCGGCGGCCGACCGGACCTGGGCGTTCGGCCACATCATCGTCGACGAGGCACAGGAGTTGTCGCCCATGGCGTGGCGGCTCCTCATGCGGCGCAGCCCCACCCGGTCGATGACACTCGTCGGCGATCCGGCGCAGACCGCCGAGCCCGGCGGCGTCGGCGCCTGGTCGGACATCCTCGAGCCCTACGTCCAGGACCGCTGGGAGCACGCCCGGCTGGGCGTCAACTACCGGACACCGGCCGAGATCATGGACCTCGCGGCGGCCGTGGTGCGGGCGGAACGACCGGACTTCGAACCGCCGACGTCCGTGCGGTCGACCGGGGTACGCCCGTGGGTACGGGCCGTCGGCGGCGCCGAGGGTCCGGCGGATTTGGCGGATCCGGCAGATCCGACCGCTCTCGTGGAGCTCGCCGGTGCCGTGGAGAAGGCCGTCGGGGAGTTGACGCCCGTCGAGGGGCGGCTCGCCGTGATCGCGCCGCGCGAGCTGCACCCGGAACTGGCCGAGCGGCTGGACGGGGTGGAGGCGGGCGCGGAGCCCGATCTGACGCGGAGTGTCGTGCTGCTCGATCCCCGGCAGGCCAAGGGGCTGGAATTCGACTCCGTGCTGGTGGTGGAACCGGGAGCCTTCGGTACCAGCGACCTGTACGTGGCGCTCACCCGGGCCACTCAGCGTGTGGGCGTGCTGTACCGGGGGGAAGTGCCGGTGGCGCTGGCCGCCGCTGATGTCGCTGCCGCTGTTGCTGTGGAGGGGTGAGGCGCGTGTGACCTGAGGGGCGAGCGTGCACCAAGGGTCACCAAGACGTAACAGTTCGCGCCATGGTCACTGCACGTGCACGGTTGGTGCGGTATGCGTGTCGGTATGGAAGCCCATCCGTTCACCACCGCGCCCGCCGACAGTCCCGCGCTCGAGTCGATGCCCGTGGAACCGCTGTTGACGTCGGAGTTCGACGCCGACCCGGGCGGGGTGTACGCGCGACTGCGGCGCACGTACGGACCGGTGGCGCCGGTGGGACTGATGGGCGTCCCGGTATGGCTGGTTCTCGACTACCGCGAGGTGCTGGAGGTACTGCGGAACGAGACCGTGTGGCGGCGTGACATCAGGTACTGGCGGGCCCGGGCGCAGGGCCGGCTGCCGCCGGACTGGCCGCTGCTCGCGGGGTACGAGGTGCGGCAGACCATGTTCATGGACGACGAGGAACACCTCGCCGCCCGCCACACCCATCACACGGCGCTGCGCCCGTTCCAGGACGCGCACACCCCGCAGGGCTGGGAGCTGCGGGCGACGGTCGCACGGTACGCCGACGAGCTGATCGGGATGCTGGCGGCCGAGTCGGGCACGGTGGGGTTCGCCGATCTGGGCGCGCAGTACACCCGGCCGTTGCTGCTGATGGTCACCACCAAGCTGTTCGGGTGCCCCGTCGAGCTCGGGGACGAGCTGGTCATGGAGATGTGGCGGATGCTGGACGGCGGGCCGGACTCGGGTCCGGCGACGGGTCGCGCGCTGGCCGCGATGACCCGGCTGGCCGCGCACCGGCGGGCGCGGCCCGGGGACGACCTCACGTCGTACATGCTGCTGGCCGACCCGGAGCTGTCGGACGAGCAGTTGGGGCGCGAGCTGTTCATGAACGCGGTGTACCTGAACGACATCACCGGCAACATGGTGCTGAACACGCTCCTCGAGGTGCTGCGCGGGAACGCGACCGTGCGGCGCAGCCTGTCGGCCGGGCAGCTCGGCGAGACCGTGAACCGGGCGGCGCTGGTGAATCCGCCGGTCGCCAACATGTGCTTCCGGTTCGCGGCCCGGGACGTGGAGTTGGGGAACTTCTGGATCCGCGGCGGGGACATCGTCTCGCCGTCGGCCGCAGCGGCGCACGGGGATCTGATGGCGATCGGGTCGTCCCACATGGTCGGTTCGGCCGTGAGCACGCGGGCGCATCTGGGGTGGGGTGCCGGGGTGCACCAATGCCCCAGCGCGGCACGGGAGTTGGGCGGCATGATCGTGAGTACGGCGGTGGGACGGATCTTCGACCACCTGGAGAAGGCCGAACTGACGTTGCCGGCGGACCAGTTGCCGTGGCGGACGGGACCGGTGGTACGGGGACTGCGGTTGCTGCCGGTGAGATACGAGCTGAGCGGCGTGGTGGGGCGGGGAGTCGCCGGTGCCGGCGTCGGTGGAGGGCTACAGGGGGAGACGGACGCGGTGGGGGAGCCGGTGCCGTCCGCAGGGGACCGGCAGCAGGTGAAGGGGCTGCTGGGGGCGTTGCGGAGGTTGATGTTCGGCGGACGATGACGAACGGCTGGGCGGCGGAGGCCGCCTCGCCCCGCCGCCCTTTCCACCCCCGCCACCCTTTCCACCCTTGCCGCCCGAAGCTACGGCGGATCCCGCCATCGCCCGGCGTACGTCACGCCGGGCGCAGCCACACCGTCGCCAGCGGCGGCAGCGTCGCGCGGATGCTCGCCGGGCGGCCGTGCCAGGGCTGGGGGTCCGGTTTCAGGGGGGCCGCGTTGTGGATGTCGGAGCCGCCGTAGCGCAGGGCGTCCGTGTTGAGGGTTTCCTGCCAGGCCGGGACCGATTCCGGGACGCCGATGCGGTAGTCGTGGCGGACGACCGGCGAGAAGTTGCTGATCGACAGAAGAGGGACGCCCTCCGCGTCGTAGCGGACGAAGGCGAAGACGTTGTCCTCCGCCGCGTCCCCGACCAGCCATTCGAAGCCCGCCGGGACGGTGTCCTGCTGCCAGAGGGCCGGGGTGTCGAGGTACACCGTGTTCAGATCGCGCACCAGATCCCGTACGCCCCGATGGTCCGCCTCCGCGCCGTACGCGGGATCCAGCAGCCACCAGTCCGGGCCGTGGGCCTCGGACCACTCGGCTCCCTGGGCGAACTCCTGGCCCATGAAGAGGAGTTGCTTGCCGGGGTGTGACCACATGAAGGCGAGGTACGCCCGCTCGGTCGCCCGCTGCTGCCACCAGTCGCCCGGCATCTTCGACACCAACGACCGCTTGCCGTGGACGACTTCGTCGTGCGAGATCGGCAGGACGTAGTTCTCGCTGTACGCGTACACCATGGAGAACGTCATCTCGTGGTGGTGGTGCTTGCGGTGGACCGGGTCGTGCTGCACATAGCCGAGCGAGTCGTGCATCCAGCCCATGTTCCACTTCAGGCCGAAGCCGAGGCCGCCGAAGCCGCCCGGGCCGGTGTGGTGCGTGGCCCGGGTGACGCCGTCCCACGCCGTCGACTCCTCGGCGATCGTCACGACCCCCGGGACCCGCCGGTACACGGTCGCGTTCATCTCCTGGAGGAAGGCGACCGCGTCCAGGTTCTCCCGGCCTCCGTGCTCGTTCGGGGTCCACTGGCCCGGCTCGCGGGAGTAGTCGAGGTAGAGCATCGAGGCGACCGCGTCGACCCGCAGGCCGTCTATGTGGAACTCCTCGCACCAGTAAACAGCGTTCGCCACAAGGAAGTTGCGGACCTCGCGCCGGCCGAAGTCGAACTCGAGGGTGCCCCAGTCGGGGTGGGCGGCCCGCAGCGGGTCCTCGTGCTCGTACAGCGGGCGTCCGTCGAACTCGGCCAACGCCCACTCGTCGCGCGGGAAATGGGCCGGAACCCAGTCCATCAGGACGCCGATTCCGGCGCGATGCAGGGCGTCCACCAGGTACTTGAAGTCGTCCGGGGTGCCCAGCCGGGCCGTGGGCGCGTAGAAACCGGTGACCTGGTAACCCCACGAACCGCCGAAGGGGTGCTCCGCCACCGGCATCAGCTCCACATGGGTGAAGCCCAGATCCCGTACGTACGCGGGTAGTTGCTCAGCCAGTTGACGGTACGTCAGGCCTGGTCGCCAGGACGCCAGATGCACCTCGTAGATCGACAGCGGGCCCTCGTGCGCCGGGACCTCGGCCCGCCGCGCCAGCCACTCGGCGTCCTCCCATTCGTGGCGCGAACTGTGCACGATCGACGACGTGTTGGGCGGGACCTCGGTCCGCCGGGCCATCGGGTCCGCGCGCTGCGTCTTCGAGCCGTCCGGGCGGGTGATCTCGAACTTGTACAGCTCGCCCTCGCCGACCCCCGGCACGAACAGCTCCCACACCCCGGTGGAGCCCAGCGACCGCATCGGATACGCCGTACCGTCCCAGAAGTTGAAGCCCCCGATCACCCGGACCCCGCGCGCGTTCGGCGCCCACACCGCGAAGCGGGTGCCGGTGACGCCCTGGTGGGTCATCGGCTCGGAGCCCAGCGCCCGCCACAGCTCCTCGTGCCGGCCCTCGCCGATGAGATGCAGGTCCAGATCACCCAGCGCGGGCAGCAGCCGGTACGCGTCCTCGACCTCCTGCACCTGCTCCTCGTACGCGATGACCAGCCGGTATTCCGGTACGCCCCGCAGCGGCAGCGCACCCGAGAAGAAACCGTCGCCGTCGTCGTGCAGCTCGGCCCGCAGTTCCCCGGAGACGATGGTCACCGACCGTGCGAACGGCCGCAGCACCCGGAAAGCGACCCCGCCCGGCACCGGATGCGCGCCCAGCACGGAGTGCGGGTCGTGATGCGTACCGGCCAGCAGCCGTTCGCGGTCGATGGCGTCCAACGCGGGGGAGGAGAGGAGCACGGCTCTCTCCGGAGTGACCTCCACCGGGGGCGCCGCCTCGACCAGGGGAGAGGTGGACGTCTTCGAGGTCTCCGGCGTGTCCGGCGCCTCCGGGGATTCCGCCTTCTCCGGGGTCCTCGCCACCTTCTCCGTCACCTTCCCCGTCTTCTCCGGCGTCTCCGTCACCTTCTTGCCCGCCTTGTTCTTCGTCTTCTTGTCCTTCGTCTTCTTCGTCTTCTTCGAGCCGTCGGACGGGGGGCGCGGGGTCACAGGCGGGGGCCTTTCGGAGGTGAGGCGGAGGGGGGGGTGGCGGGTGACGCGGAGTTTCAGCCGGGTGCGGACAGCCGGTGTATCGCCGACATCGGCACCGGAAGCCAGTCCGGTCGGTGCCGTGCCTCGTACACCACCTCGTAGACCGCCTTGTCCGTCTCGTACGCCCGCAGCAGTACGGGATCGGTACGCGGGTCCCGGCCGCAGGTCTCCGCGTACCCGGCGCAGTACGCGGCCCGGCACGCCGCCGCCCAGTCGGGCGAGCGGGGGTGGAGCGAGTGGGCGGCGTAGTCGAAGGAGCGGAGCATGCCCGCGATGTCCCGTACCGCCGGTTGCGGCAGCCGTCGTTCCGCGAGCGACTTCGACGGCTCGCCCTCGAAGTCGATCAGCGACCACTCCCCGGTCGGCGAACGCAGACACTGCCCGAGATGCAGATCGCCGTGTATGCGCTGGGCCGTCCATGTCTGGCCCTCGGCGGCGAGGTCGGCCAGCGCCTCGTAGGCCGAGCGCAGCCCGGGCCCGTAGGGGTGGAGGGCCGGTACGGCCTGGATCGCCGCGTCCAGGCGTTCGATCATGCCGTCGACCAGGGGGCGCAGCTGCGCGTGGCCGAGTGTCGTGGTGGGCAGGGCGCGGGCGAGCGCCAGGTGCACCTCGGCGGTGGCCCGCCCGAGCGCCCGTGCCTCCGCGCTGAAGTCCTCCCCCTTGGCCAGCTCACGCAGCGCCAGCTCCCAGCCGTCGGCGGCGCCTCGCACAAAGGGCTGGAGGACGCCGAGTACGTAACTGTCCTCGGCGTCGGGTTCCGCGTCCGGGGCGGTCGTCCCGGTGGCGTCGGCGCGTATCCATGCCACCGGGGCCGGCACCCGGGGGCAGCCCTCGCGGGCCAGGGCCAGCGGCAGTTCCAGGTCGGGGTTGACGCCCGGTACGACCCGGCGGAGCAGCTTCAGGATGAATGTGTCGCCGTAGACGATCGACGAGTTGGACTGCTCCGAGGTCACCATCCGGGCCACCAGCCCCGCCGGTATCTCGCCCTCGCCTCCGGCAGTGCCCTCGCCCCCTGTAGTGCCTTCGCCTCCGGCGGTGCCTTCGCCTCCCGCGGTGCCCTCGCCCCCGTCGCGGTCGAAGCGCAGCGAGCCGATCCGTGCCCGGGTCCGCATCGCCTCCAGGAGCACCTCGGCCGGCCGGGCGTCGTACAGGGCGTCGTACACCGTCCGGCCGTTCAGCGGGCCGCGGTCCACATGTCCGATCAGCGCGGGCGCCAGTCGCGGTGGCAGCGCCTCGCGCACGCCTATGAGCAGCTGGTAGCAGTCACCGGGGCCGTGCAGCGCGGGCTGATGGGCGCGTACGAGGAGGTGGTACAGGCCCAGTTGTCCGGTGATCGGCAGCAGTTCGGTGGCCGACACCAGGGAGAAGTCCGTGACCGGGCGTCCCTTGCCGGCGAACCAGCGCTGTCTGGGCAGCCATTCGCGCAGCAGTGGATCAAGGGACGTGAGGAGGTCGGGACTTGTCGTGGCGGAGCGGGTGATGGCTTCCGACATGGCGTCGCGTCCTTTGCCCGGGGCGGGGTGTGACTGATGCGTGCCCCCGGCGGGGCGGGAGAAACCGGCCCGCCGGGGTTCGGCACTTACGACCACATACGACCACGTACGACCGTGTATGCCAAGCACGAGTACGCAGGACGACTACATGCACGCAGCGCTACCGCGTCCTACCCGGCGGGGTCCGTCGCGTCCTTCCGCAGCCGGAACCAGTAGAAGCCGTGGCCGGCGAGGGTGAGGAGGTAGGGGAGTTCGCCGATGGCGGGGAAGCGGACTCCGCCGATGAGTTCGACGGG
>NZ_JBEYVP010000046.1:0-81307 GCF_040644035.1 Streptomyces sp. NPDC047042
AAGGCGACGGCCACCACGAAGTAGACCCACTCAACAGACCGGGGTCGGTCCCATTACATGAGCCGACCCCGGGAACATTCCGTGAGCGCCCACACCCGGTATCGCGGACAGGTCCTCCAGGCACGCACGGACCCGCTCGCCGGTCTGCCGTGAGGAATCTCCGTTCCGCGGTACAAAGTCCCGGTCCTGGACCGATGCAGCCCAGTCGGCCATGAACTCCTCGATGGACAGGCCATCCGCCCAGTTCATCCGCTCCCGGAGGCGGTCATCCCTCTGCACTTGTATCCCGCTCGCTGACGCGATGAACTGTGCCGTCTGAAGGGCTCGACGCAACGGACTGCTGTACACCGCGCTCAACCTGGCGCGGGCCAGCCACTGTGCGGTCGTAGCGGCCTGTTCTCGCCCTAGAGTTGTCAGGCCAGGATCGCCGAGTTGCCGCTGCTTCTCGGCATGCTGCACCAGGTAGAAGGTTGTCACAGACGCAGCATGATCAGCTGTTGTGTACGCCGCCAATGATTTACCGATACGTCATCAGTGGGGACCCCGCGGTGCCATTGACCTTGCTTTCCTGGCCGTCCTGTCACTCGACCTGCGTCCCGCCCGGCGTCCAACACCGTGGGATTCGGCGCTCTCGGATGAGCCTTCAACGGCATCGCATGCGCACTCACTCGCTACCGGTGACTCCCTGGTGAGACAGCGTTGCCGCTCAGGAGCCATCGGGCTGGAACCTCTTGATCATGAAGGTGCAGGCGTCGGCAACCTGATGCGTCACGCCTTCGACGTCCTGGTAGGACCAGCGGTCGAGGTACGGAGCAGCAGGGTGGTAGCCCAGTCGGGAGTAAAGAGCCGCCGCCCGAGGGTTATTCTCGTCCACTCCCAGCCCAATGCGCTTACCGCCGCGCTTCCGCACCAGTTCCTCAGCCGCGCGGATCAGGGCTGTTCCGATCCCTTGGGAGCGGAAGGACTCCGGCCACACTCCCAGACCGTTGATCTCTGGGCAGTCCCCGTGAGCTGCCTGGACTTCGGGAGCGGTACACCCGTCCCACCTCACCTCGCAGCTCCCGACTGGCTGTCCATCGTGCCAGGCAACGAGAAACGTACTGGACCCGGCTTGCTGTCTGGCATGTCGACGAGCATGGGATGACACGACGCCCGGAGACGGAATGTGCCGATCGAGCAGGGCAACCTCGTGTTCCTGACACTCAGCGATCCGCATAGACCCAATCTTGCAGCCCGCAGCAGTGCGTTCGCCATCCAATTCGCATCCGAGGAACCACGTCAGCAGCGCAGATGGTGACTCCTTGGACTGCACCGGCCCAAACGGCAACCTGACCCGCCGGCGCAGCTCACCCAAAATGAGACGCTGGCCGAGCTCCATCGCTCTCGGCGTCGATTCGTTCGTCGACGAGGCGGCGCGGGGCTATTGCCCGGCTCGCGACTGGCACCGGATCCCCCGGGTGCCAAGGAGCCCCGCCGGTAAATTCCCACCAGGCCACGCAGTCTGTTGCTAACATCGAGCCATGATCGCGCCCGTATCCCGAACCCAGATGATGCCCCGCCAGCGGGGCTGCTGATACCGGACGCGCGACGTTTCCGAGGCCCCGAGACGGGGCCTCGATGTGTTTGCGGATCGGAGTCTCGCCTCTCGACAGGAGGTTCCGATGACCGCACCACGCCACTACATCACCACGACCATCCCGTACGTCAACGCCCGCCCGCACCTGGGCTTCGCCCTTGAACTGGTCCAGGCGGACGTACTCGCTCGCCACCACCGCCGCCGAGGCCATCACGTTCGCTTCCTCAGCGGAACGGACGACAACTCCCTCAAGAACGTCCTGGCCGCCGAAGCCGAGGGCATCGACGTCCAGGACCTGGTCGACCGCAACGCCGAAGCGTTCGCCGCACTGCGTGAGCCCCTGGCCCTGTCCTTCGACGACTTCATCCGCACCAGCCGCGACCCGCGGCACCGCGTCGGCGTGGAACGCCTGTGGCGCCAGTGCGCCGAGTCCGGCGATCTGTATCGCAAGCACTACGAGGGTCTGTACTGCGTCGGCTGCGAGCAGTTCTACACGCCCGACGAACTCGACGATGGCCACTGTCCCGAGCACGGCATCAAGCCCCAACTCGTCGCCGAGGACAACTGGTTCTTCCGCTTGTCCCGCTACGCCGACACCCTGCACGAGCTGATCTCAGAGGGAACCCTGCGGATCGAACCGGCCGCCCGCCGCAACGAAGTCCTCGCCCTCATCGCCAGCGGGCTGCACGACTTCTCGATCTCCCGTTCCCACACCCGCGCACGAGGCTGGGGCATCCCCGTCCCCGACGACCCCAGCCAGGTCATCTACGTCTGGTGGGACGCGCTCGGCAACTACGTCACCAGCCTCGGGTACGGCACGGCCGATGACACGTACGACCGGTGGTGGGTGAACAGCGCGCAGCGCGCCCATCTGGTCGGGAAGGGCGTCGTACGCTTCCACGCCGTCTACTGGCCGGCCATGCTGCTATCCGCGGGACTGCCGCTGCCCACCGACATCCTGGTCCACGACTACCTCACCGTCGACGGCCGCAAGATCAGCAAGTCCAGCGGCACGACCGTGGACCCGGCGGAACTCGTTGCCGAGTTCGGCACGGATGCGGTGCGCTGGTGGCTGCTTCGGGAGGTTCCCCGAGTCGGTGACGCCGACTTCACACGGGAGCGGCTCGCCGCTCGCGCCAATGCCGACCTCGCGGGCGGTTTGGGCAACCTCGTCAACCGGGTCGTGACCATGGTCCACCGTTACCGGAACGGCAGCGTGCCCATCCCGCGCGCTGGCACGCCGGCCACCGACCAGTTGGTCACTGCCTGCCACAACGCGCCGGGCCGGATCGATGCGGCACTGTCCGACTTCGACTTCCGCCGGGCAGCCACCGCGGCGTGGACAATCGTGGATGAAGTAAACCGCTGCATCGACAACACCCGGCCCTGGGAGTTGGCCAAGGCCGAACGAGACAGAGACATCAAGGCAGGAGAATGTCTCGATGCGGTCCTCGCTGTCCTTGTTCGGGCATGCCGCGCGCTGGCAGACGAGTTGCACCCCTTCATCCCCGGTGCTGCCGCCCGCGTCGCCGATCAGTGTGCGGCGATCAACGGGATCCTTCCTCCCGCGAACCCACTGTTCCCCCGGATCAGCGAGGGCACCGCTTAGAGGTCGTCTCTTTTGGTACCGAAGCGACAGGAGTTGAGCTCGGCCGGTTCAGATCTTCAGGGGGAGGGAGTGCCGTTAACGGGCGACGTAGGGCGGTTCAGCCGCCAGATCACGTCGATCCCACTGTCTGAGGGAGCTGCGGGCGGCGTTACTTGTTCACGCCGGGCTTCGGTGAAGCCCAAACGGCGTGGTATGGCGCCGCTGGAGATGTTGGCCAGGTCGTGCGCGATTTCCAGGTACTGCACGTCCGGCAAGGCGAATGCCTCGGTCACCATGGCCGCCGTCGCTCTCGTGGCAATGCCCTGGCCGGTGGCGGCAGGGTGCAGCCAGTACCCCATGCTCCAGCCCTGAGGTTCGGCCCCGCGGTAGGTCGAACACATGCCGATGAACGTGCCGTCCCTGGCGATGGCGTAGTTGTACGCGTCACCGCTGTCCCACTTCGAGTCGGACTTCGCGAGGAAGTCTCGGGTGCTCTCCTCGCTGTGGCGGGCGACCCACGGCATCCACGGGCGCAGGTGGTCCAGAGACTCCTCGATCAACCTGAACACCGGATCGAAGTCGCTCTGTCCCTGCCAGCGTCGCAGAGCGAAGTCTCCGCACTCGACGATCTGCCTCGGCCGCTCCATGACGGTCATGATTGTCCCGTAGAACGGCTCACTGCAACGGGATATAGAAGGCCCGGTGGGCCCTCTACCTGGCCAAGACGGCGATAGCAGATCAGAGCGGCGGCGATGCCAGCGAAGGCCAGGAAGTGTGCGGCCTTACGCTCGTAGCGGCGGTGCAGGCGGCGGCACCCGGCCAGCCAAGCCACCGTGCGTTCCACGGTCCAGCGATGCCGGCCCACCCGCTGGGGGTCTCGATGCCTTTGCGGGCAATGCGTGGTGTGATGTGCCGCGAACGCAGCCACCGTCGCAGATGGTCGTAGTCGTATCCCTTGTCGGCATGCAGCTTGGCGGGCCGACGCCGACGCGGCCCGCGCCGCGAACGCATGGGCGGGATACCCCGCACGAGAGGTTCCAGCCCCTGGCTGTCGTGGGTGTTCGCGGCGGAGATCCCGATGGAGAGGGGCAGACCGGTCCGCTCGGTGACCCGGAAGCGGCTGAATCGTCATGCTGTTGCTGGACGCTGTAGTCGCCGCGGTCTTGTTGAGGGAGCGCGCGTGCGTCCGGGCTGGCAGGATGGTGCGCTATGCCATCGCACCCACTGCTGAGTGCTGAGTCCGTCGATGTACTGGAGACCTACCTGGAAGAGGTGGGTACCGTCTTCCGGATCTTCCGGGAGCAGGACTCCGGCTGTGTTTCCTACGGGGTCGCTGTTGGCGACGAGCGGTGGTTCGTGAAGGGTGCGACTGTGCCGGAGGCTGCCGCTTCGCTGCGCCGTGCTGTGGAGGTCCATGCTGCGGTCGAGCATCCGCTGATCGTGCCTCATCCAGCACTCCTTCGACGTCGCTGGTGGACTGGCTCTCGTCTATCCGTGGGTGGATGGCGAAGTTCTGTACCACCCGACCGTGTCCTGCCACGGTGGCCGTGCTGCTCCTGACAGTCCGATGGCCCGATTCCGCAGGCTCCCTGTCCCGGGCATCCTCCGGGCTCTTGAACAAATCCTCGATGCACACCTGGCCGTCGAGCGAGCGGGGCTCGTCGCCGTCGATTTCTACGACGGCTGCCTGCTGTACGACTTCGAATTCGACCGCATGGCGCTGTGTGACTTGGACGAGTATCGGCCGGGCCCGTTCGTTCTGGAGGCCGATCGACTGCCGGGGTCGAGGCGCTTCATGGCCCCTGAGGAGTTCACCAGGGGCTCGACCATCGATATCCGAACGACCGTGTTCGTGCTCGGCAGGATGCTGCGTCTGCTGCTGGATGCAGGAGATGATGAGCAGGAATGGCGCGGTTCGCCGCCACAGCTGAAGATCATTGAGCGTGCCACTGCCAGCGATCCTGCTGACCGGTTCGCCTCGGTTGAGGCCGTGGTGCAGGCATGGCGTGGCGCAAGCAGTGTGCGCAGTTGATCTCTCTACTGTCACGGTGAGCGAAGCAGCGCCTTGTGCCATTCGCGCCTGCGCGAGCGGTCTCGCCGCGATCAATGAGCGCTCAATGGTCACCGGAGGCAACGGACAACAGCTCGCCCCCTTACAGGGAGTAGTCGGCCATGGAGCAGGCCAGCGCACATCCACAGCCTGTGGACGGTTTCAGTGACCAGCCGATGCGTACGAAGGCTAAGACATGGCGCACGTCGGCTCGCCCGAGTGACTGAAGAAACCACATGCGTGACGCGTTCTGGATGCCGATAGTGGCTGCATGGATCCGGTTGTCGTTGCCCGCGCCGTCGTAGAGGAACGTCATCCTGCCGCTCGAGCGGCATTTCTGGGAGGCAGCGTGCTGACGGAGCACCGCACGGCCTTGTCCGACCTGGACATCGTGGTGCTGTTGCACGGTCTGCCGGCTCCGTACAGACAAAGCCTCCAGTACGGCGACTGGCCCGTAGAGCTCTTCGTACACACCGAAGAGACCTGGCACGCATTCGTAGACCGGGAAACACGCAAGCGCCGCTCCCCACTTCTGTGGATGTGTGCGGATGGGGAGCTGCTCTTCGACGTGGATGGGCTCGGCGAGCGTCTGGCTGCCGAAGCCAGAAAACTGGCTCTCGCGGGTCCACCTGCGATGCCAGCAGAGGAGATCGAGGACTTCCGCTATGCGATCACGGATCTCCTGGACGATCTCGCGGGGAGCACCGATCAGGGTGAGCTGCTGTTCATCGCCTCAGAGCTGGCGAGGCGGACAGGTGAACTCGCGCTGGCCCTCGGCGGGGCATGGGGTGGCGGCGGGAAGTGGCTGGCACGCCGCCTCGAGGACGCAGCACCTGGACTCAATGCCCGGCTGCACCACGCTGTCCGTGCGGCATTGGATGGGCAGACCGAAGCCCTTGTCGGCGTGGTTGACGATGTCCTGGCTCGGGCTGGCGGACGGTTGTGGGCCGGGTATCGGCGCAGTGGAACTCCGTGACTGGGCGGGAACGCGACATCGTGCGCGCCCCAGCGGCTCTACCGTGGAGCGATGACTGAAGCTGTGGGTGGTCGCGCTGCGTTCCAGGTATTGGTGCTGCCGTACCGGCAGACGGACACAGGGCTGGTCTACGCCTTGTTCCGTCGCTCGGACGGTGCCTACTGGCAGGGGGTGGCTGGTGGTGGCGAGGCGGGAGAAGAACCGCTGCAGGCCGCCAGGCGAGAGGCAGCCGAGGAAGCAGGTCTGGTTGGCGACGTCGAGTTTCTCGAGCTGGATGCGCGGGCGACGATCCCAGTGGTGCACGTCACCGGTGAGTTCACGTGGGGGCCGGATGTGCTGGTGATCCCCGAGTTCGCCTTCGGGGTCCGAGTAGACACCCCAGAATTGGATCTCTCAGGCGAGCACACTGAGTACGGGTGGTTCGCCTTCGAGGCTGCGATGCGGGCGGTGCAGTGGGACTCCAATCGGACGGCGCTGTGGGAGCTCGATCATCGTCTTCGGCACGGCGGGCCTGTTCAGCCGTCCTGAACCGAGAGAGGTGCATGCGAGCCTGGTGCTCGTCTGTGCCTGAAACGGAGCAGTAGCGCGCCAATCTCGTTGTGGCCAGCAGCCTGGACCCTCTACTGTGCGTCGTTAACACGCAGATGGAGACGAGTACCCCGGGAGCCGTCAGTGCAGGTAGGTGATTCCTTCGCTGTCCGCGGTTGGCTGCGCCACCACGGGCTGCTGAAGGCCGCCCTCTCCTCCCTTGCCCTCCATGAGCTTCTCCACCTGGATGCCCGCCGTCTTCAGTTGGCGGTGCCTTTCGTGTCCGGCACGTTGCCCCTCAGCTCTCAGGTCTTGCCCCGACTAGCGGCCTGACCAGGAGTGCGGGAGACGTTCGGCAGTCTGTGCCGCAGCGTCCGTTGATCCCGTTTCTCTTTGCGGCGTGGCCAGGCGGCAGCGGCACAATTCGGCACAGCTTGCTGATCCTCCTGAGCCCGTTCGCGACCAGTCCAGTCACCTGCCCCCTGCCGGCCGGTCGTCGGGCCTTTCCGACGGAACCCGGTTCGTGGGGACTTCTCGAACGAGGGAATCCATGGCTGAATCCATTCCAGCGCAGCAGTTTGATCCACACGCCATCGAGGCGCGCTGGCAGCACCTGTGGCGGGAGAAACGGACGTGGGAGGTCACGAACACCTCCGTCCCGCACAAGAACGCGTACGTGCTGGAGATGCTGCCGTACACCAGCGGTGAACCGCATGTGGGCCACCTCAAGAACTACGCGGTCGGCGATGCGGTCGCGCACTTCCTGCGCCGGCAGGACTACTACGTGCTGCACCCGATGGGGTTCGACGCCTTCGGCCTGCCCGCGGAGAACCATGCGATCCGCACCGGGAAGCATCCTCGGATCTCGACGGATGAGTCGATCGCGTCGTTCCGGGAGCAGTTCCAGCGGTGGGGTATCTCGATCGACTGGTCCCGGGAGATCAGCACCCACCAACCGTCCTACTACCAATGGACGCAGTGGATCTTCCTGCAACTGTTCAAGGCGGGCCTGGCGTACCGCAAACGCTCCGCCGTGAACTGGTGCCCGCAGGATGCGACGGTGCTCGCCAACGAGCAGGTGGTGGACGGGCGCTGCGAGCGGTGCGCCAGCCTGGTGGAGCTCAAGCAGCTCGACCAGTGGTTCTTCCGCATCACCAACTATGCCGAGCGGCTGCTGAACGACCTGGACGGCCTGGACTGGCCCGAGCATGTGAAGACCATGCAGCGTGCCTGGATCGGACGCTCCGACGGGGCCAGCGTGTCCTTCCGGTGCGCCGAAGTCGACCACGAGATCCAGGTGTTCACCACCCGGCCCGACACCCTGTACGGCGCCACGTTCCTCGCGCTGTCGCCGGAGCACCCTGACCTGGAGTCACTCACCTCAGGTACCCCGCAGGAAGCCGCGGTCCGCGAGTACGCCAATGCCGCCCGACGCGCCGGGCACAGCGACCGCGGGAACGATGAGCGGCCCAAGACCGGGGTCATCACCGGCCGGCACGCCATCCACCCCCTGACCAGGAACAAGATTCCCATCGTGGTGACCGACTACGTACTCATGGAGTACGGCACCGGCGCCATCATGGGCGTGCCGGCCCACGATGCCCGAGACTTCGACTTCGCCCGAGTACTCGGACTGCCCATCCAGCCGGTCATCGCCCTCCCGGACGGCACGATTCCCAAACTGCCCTATGCCGGCGAGGGAGTGGCCATCAACTCCGCCGGGATCGACGGAGCCTCCAGCAGTGACGCCGCGGCGCGCATCACCGCGCAGCTCGCCGACGCCGGGCAGGGTGAGGGAGTGGTCAGCTTCCGGCTCCGTGACTGGCTGCTGTCACGGCAACGCTATTGGGGCTGCCCTATCCCGATCGTGTACTGCGACGACTGCGGACCGGTACCGGTGCCAGAGGAGCAGCTGCCCGTGCCGCTGCCCGACGTGGAGGACTACGCCCCGAAGGGCAAGTCACCGCTCGCGACGGCCGATGAGTGGGTACGCACCTCGTGCCCCGGGTGCGGAGCTGATGCCCGTCGGGAGACGGACACGATGGATACTTTCGTCGACTCGTCCTGGTACTACCTGCGCTACTGCGACCCGGACAACAGCACCGCTCCGTTCAGCCAGGAAGCGATGCGCGCTTGGATGCCTGTCGATCAGTACATCGGCGGGGTCGAGCACGCCATCCTGCACCTGCTGTACTCGCGGTTCCTGTGCAAGGCGCTGGCCGACCGCGGCCACCTGCCCGTCCAGGAGCCCTTCGGGAAGCTCTTCACACAGGGGATGATCACCAGAGACGGCGCGAAGATGTCCAAGTCGAAGGGCAACGTCGTATCGCCCCGAACCATCGTCGAGAAGTACGGCGCCGACACAGCCCGCTGCTACGTGCTGTTCATGGGGCCACCGGAGCAGGGAGCCGACTGGTCCGACGAGGGACTCGAAGGCGTGTACCGGTTCTTCAAAAGGGTCTGGCGATACACCGAGGAGATCACCAACAGCCCCGCTGCCATTATCGGCAAGAACCCTGATCCCGAGCGTAACCTCGCGCTGCGCCGGAAGACGGCCTGGGCCATCAGCAAGGTCACCGAGGACATGTCGGGGCGGTTCGCGTTCAACACCGCCATCGCCGCGCTCATGGCACTGTCCAACGACTGCAGCAAAGCCCTGCAGGACGGCATCTCAAAGGAGGTGGTGACCGAGGCTGTGAGCACTCTGGCCTCGCTCCTCCTGCCCTTCGCCCCGCACGTGGCCAGCGAGGTCTACCACCGGCTCACCGGCAAGCACGTGTGGGAAGAGCCATGGCCGGTCGCTGAGGAGGAACTGCTGCGCATCGAGGCGGTCGAGATGATCGTCCAGGTGAACGCGAAGTTCCGCGGCCGCATCAGCGTGCCCGCGGACGCTTCCGACGACGACGTCCGGCATGCGGCCCTGGGGCTCGCCGCCGTGCGGCAGGAAACCGAGGGCCATCACGTCAAGCGAATCATCGTTGTACCAGGCCGGCTGGCGAACGTGCTGACCGGCTAGTGCCCGCGCTGCGTCCCAGGGCTGCCGTCGCGCATCGCTTGGGCGCAGCCGCAGCATGCCCCGGCGACAACAGGTTCACCGGCACGTGGTGTCGCGGGCCATGGGGATGTTCGGCAGCTTGCCGTTCCAGAGCTCTCGCTCACCTGGGGCGTGAAACCATAGCGTTCGTAGAAGCGGATAGCGCCCCACTCCGCGGTCGCGGCCTGGCGAGCAGGTGGGGGCAACTCCTCCAGCAGATAGCCGCGCAACGCGGAATCCTTAGCCACTCCCCGACCCTCCCTTTGAACCGCCGTGTCACACCGCCTCGATCTTCTCATCGCCGAAGAGGTGGGGCAGATATCGGCCCGTGCCCGGATGAGGGTGCGGCTACGCGAAGCGGCCTACCGGGCGGTGCGCAACGCCAGCGCCGGGCCCCGGTGATCCTGGCCAGCCATACCACCACCACGGCAGCGCTTCCCGGCTGCTGACCGTCGCAGATGGAGCCTTCGTCGGCGCCTGGAGAGCGGCGGCTGGGGCGGGATCATCGACGTCGAGAAGGTCAAGGCGTACGTCGGCATCGTCAGATCCGGTGAATCGTGACCACGCGCCAGCAGAGGGAGGCACGCGTGGAACCGCTCGACCCTGAGGTGATGATCCGGCCGGTGCACAGCTGCCTCAGTCCCAGATGACATTGCAGCGGTGATATCACCTCAGCGATAGGTGGCCAGGACACATACGGTCCATGGTGGTCGTCCGCCGCCTGCTGAGCTGCTGCCGGTTCCATGGGGTCACCTGTGGACGCGCGCCCGGTGCAGTCGGCGAGCGACCCATTCACCTGTGGGAGATCGCGCTGACGCCATAGCTCCCGCCCCTCGAGAGGTCATAGCTATGCCCCGCCCACTCGGAAATTCGCCCTACGCGTTCACTGTGCCCTCAGTCGAGGCAGTGCCAGCAGCACGAGCCCGCGTTGTCCACCGTGCACAGCGACTCGGGCTGGCTCTGGATGAGGAATTGACCAACGACTTGCGGTTGCTCACCGGAGAAGTCATCGCGAACTCGGTAACGCACACACAGGCTGCGTGCGTGGTATCGGTGCGGTGGACCGGAGATAGGCTGCGCGTCGAAGTCACCGACAGTGACCCCACCTTGGTAGGTCCCTCCCGGGCCAAGGCAATGGACGAAAACGGGCGGGGCCTATTCCTCGTTGCCGCATTGGCAACCGCGTGGGGCTCACAGCCTTGCGTGGCGGGAAAGAACACCTGGTTCGAACTGGCAGTCCCCGCTTCCGTAGAGGACGCCGCAGCCGTACCCGCCTCGCAGGCTGATGCCGCTACAGGGGAGCCCGTATCGATAACCAGTACGCATGCAGGAATCGAGCATCAAGCAGCTTGAGCTCCGGTCCAGGCCGCCGACAGACATTCAAATTTTCAGAACCGTTGTTGTGCCATGACGTTGTTGGCACGTCTGAAGCCTGACGAGCGGATAGGTCTCATCGCTGCTTGGTGGGCTTCCATGTGCGACCTGCGCGCCATCCCCTTCACCGGACTGTCTGACCCCACCTTGATCAGGTCGGCTTCCAGCGCTACCCGTACCTCTCCGCGCAAGGGGCGCCGAGACGAGTAGCCGACCCATGTGGGGGACGGCTTCGGAGATATTCGGTGTTGCCGAGGAAGCTCTGGGTCTAACCTCTCCACCAACGCGATGACGGAGACAAGTAGCCAGGGTCCACGCGAGCCGAGAGAGCTGCCGGTTGCTGGGAAGGCAGACTCGCGCCCCTGGGTGAATCCCCTCCCGAGTGCGGGGAGGAACGGCCTCACCGGAGGTCCAATGCCCCGCCGGCTGACCCCCGTGACCGGGTCGTGAAAGAGGCCACCACCTGGTGGTGAAGGCGTGGTGGCACCGCGAGTTACCCCTTCTCGCCCGCGCTCCCAAGGGATCACGTCATGATGACTGATCGAACGGAGCACCGGCAGGATGATCGATGTCACCCTGATTCGCCAGAATCCGGCCCATGTCCAGCAGGCACTGGCCAAGCGGGCGGTCGACGTCGACCTCGACGAGTTTCTTCGACTGGACGACGACTACCGGCAGATGCGGGCCGAGGTGGAGCGCCTGCGCGGGGAGCGCAAGAGGATCTCCGGCGAGATCGCACAGGGACAACGGATCGGCGAGAACGTGGCAAGCCTGCACGGCGATGCGACGGCCGTGGGCGAGCATCTGACCGCCGCCGAGACGCGGCTCACCGAACTGGACCAGGCGCGTCGGGCATTCCTCGATCCCCTGCCGAACCTGCCCGACGCGGACGTGCCGGCCGGGGGCAAGGAGAGCAACGAGGTCATCCGCGAAGCCGGCCAGCGACCGGAGTTCGGTTTCACACCGAAGGACCACGTGGAGCTCGCTCGCACGCTGGGCCTGGTCGACTACGAGCGGGGCACGAAGCTCGGCGGCAGCGGCTTCTGGATCTACCGGGGCAACGGCGCGCTCCTGGAGTGGGCGCTGCTGAATCACTTCCTGGAGGCCCATGTGCGGGACGGTTACGAGTTTGTGCTGCCGCCGCACATCCTGACCTTCGCG
This sequence comes from Streptomyces sp. NPDC047042, assembly GCF_040644035.1. Lineage (NCBI taxonomy): Bacteria > Bacillati > Actinomycetota > Actinomycetes > Kitasatosporales > Streptomycetaceae > Streptomyces > Streptomyces sp. NPDC047042. The sequence continues at coordinate 12,288 of NZ_JBEYVP010000046.1, forward strand.
GCTGGGTACACGGCGGGTCAGTTCCCCAAGTTCGCCGACGAGGTCTTCGCCCTGGAACGGGGGGACGACGGTCCGGATCGGTTCCTGCTGCCGACCGCGGAGACGGCCCTGGTCAATCTGCACCGGGACGAGACGCTGCCCGAGGCGGAGCTGCCGCGGAGGTACGTCGCGTACACGCCGTGCTACCGCAAGGAGGCCGGCGGCTACCGCACGGCCGAGCGGGGGACCCTGCGCGGGCACCAGTTCAACAAGGTCGAGTTGTTCCAGTTCACCCACCCCGACACCTCGGACGCCGCGCACGAGGAACTCCTCGGCAAGGCAGAGGAGTTGGTGAAGGAACTGGGCCTGCACTACAGGATCACGCGCCTGGCAGCTGGGGACACCAGCGCAGCGATGGCCAGGACGTACGACGTCGAGGTGTGGCTGCCGAGCATCGAGGCGTACGTCGAGGTCAGCTCGGTGTCGAATGCCCGCGACTACCAGGCGAGGCGCGGCAACATCCGCTACCGGCCCCGGCAGGGCAAGTCGGCGTACGTGCACACGCTGAACGCCTCGGGCCTGGCCACCAGCCGTCTGGTGCCCGCGCTGCTGGACCAGCACCAGCAGGCCGACGGCACCGTGCCGGTCCCGGACGTCCTGCGGAAGTGGATCCCGAGCGGTGTCCTGGCGGCACCGGTGCCGGCCTGACGCTGAGCGGGCTGTGCGTCGAGCACCGCACGGATGTCCCGTGGGTCAGAATGCCCAGCCACGCCGGTCGGCCAGCCACCGCAGGGTGACCTCTCCGCACCACGTCTGGTGCTGACGAATGTGCGGGGACCACTCTGCTGGGGGCTGTCCGCCGGAGGTCAGGAAGAAACCCGAGAGTGCGGCCAGCGCTGCATCGAGTTGTTCGTCGATGACTCCACGGGCGGTGGGGTGCTGGATGAAGAGGGTCGTGGCATCGTGACCGTCGGCGTAGGCGGTGGCCAGGAGAAGGGCCAGATCGAACCAGCTCGCCCCCAGGCATGGCCAGTTCCAGTCGCAGATCCACGCGGCGCCGCGTGTGTCGATCAGCACGTTGTCCTGGCGCAGGTCGTGGTGAAGGACGGCATTTCCTGCGACGGCCTCCCGCCATCCGCTCTCCAGGCCGGCCAGCACGTCCAGGAGGTCGAGTGGCATCCAGAAGGGGAGGACGTTCGTGGGCGTGGCGCCACGGGCGAGGTTGCGCCAGTCGGCGAAGTCACCATCTGCACCCACTGGCTTGAGGCCGATGTGCTGGAGTCGTGCGGGTGGGGTGGTGAGTGCTTCCGCAGTGACTGCGTAGGCGTCGAGGGTGGCCGTGAGCTCGTCGGGTTTCCATGGCGTGGCCGGCAAGCGGCCGCCGTCGACAGCATCGATGCCGAGGACGACCCATCCGTCGTACTCCTCAATCCACCGCAGGCGTGGTGCCGGAATCGGTGCAGGGAGCGCCTGGTTGATCAACGCTTCCCGGCGGTAGCAGTCGGCGACCGCCGGATTGTCCGTGCTGTTGACCGCTTTGATGAACTGAGGTCCGGACGTGCCACGGAGTACTGCGGCGAAGCCGCTGGTGAATCCGCTCCCGGTGCTGGGCCCGGCCTGTGCCTCGCCCCCGAGGCGGTGTGCGATGAGTTGGCGAACGTCCTGGGGGAGGTTCTGCCAGTGTGGGCGTACCGCCGTGGAGTCGTACCGGAGGCGGGGGGTGATGATGTGGGGCATGTCGCCAGGATGAGGGAACCGCATTCTGCGGCGCCACGCAGTTGTCGCGTGGACGAGTGCCGACCTCCGAGTCGGTATTACCGGTGCGCAGCCTCGGCGACGCTACGGTCGGCGGCCGGCAGGTGTGCATCGAGCTGACGGTGCGCCGTCTGTTCTGCGACGCACCCAGGTGCCTTCGGGTGCCGTTCGCCGAACAGGTGGACGGACTGACCGTGCGCTACGGGCGACGGACACCGCAGCTGGGTGCGCTACGGGCTCACGGAACGGCGATGTGATGCACCGCCGGAGTGTGGGCCGTGCTGCTGACGAACAGGCTCTACTACTCGCGGACCAGGGAATCGCTCATGGTCATACGGGACGCCTCTCAAACCCTCGTGTTCGGCTGCTGACCCGGCAGTCCCGCAGACCGGGTTGGCCCCGGTATCCCGCACACGGCGACGCCGACTGCCTTCCGCGCAAGGGTGTACACCCTGCGCCCCTGCCGTGCTGCAGTGATCCATTTGAATGAAGACAGCAGAACAGGGAAAATCATCAGAAATAGGGAAAAATTATACAAGACGCATACGATTCGGCACCCTGAGTGCCTACCCTGCCACTTCACGGCAGTCACTCGCGGGACCTCCCTCAACGCGCAGAGGGCCGGTGGATCAATGAAAACGCACACCCCTCACCTCGTGACGTGCGCACCGTCCCTGCGCGAGGCTGAAGAGCTCAGCCGGGTGCATCTGACGGCCTGGCTCGAGACGTACCCGAGCGCCGCCAACGGGATCGACGTGGCCTGGATCCGGGAGAGCGTCGGGTGGGTGGTGGCCCCGGAGGGTGTCGCCCGGTGGCGGGAGGGCATCGAGGCCGCCGCCCTTCGGCCGCAACAGGACTTCTGCCGTATCGCACGGTCGGGGGACCAGGCCGTCGGCTTCCTGTGCGGCCACCGGGGCGACGTCACGACCCTGGGGCCCATGTACGTGCTGGCAAAGTTCACCGGCCACGGCATCGGAAGCCGTCTCATGGACGAATACCTGGAGTGGGTGGGGGGAAAGCCGGTTTTCCTCTGGGTCACCACTTACAACGAGCGCGCCGTCCGCTTCTACGCACGCCACGGATTTGTTGACTCCGGCGAGCGGCAACTCTGGAAGGGCCGACTACCCAACATGCGCATGATGCGCAGTCCGCACCTGGTGACGACTGGGGTCCCGAACCGGGATCGCAGATGATGTGTGGGCCTAAGTGGATTTGAACCACTGACCTCTTCCTTATCAGGGAAGCGCTCTAACCAACTGAGCTATAGGCCCTCGAAATCTCTCGACGCGTAGGCTATCAGAACGGCGATGTAGTCGACCCGGGCCTCTGGAGTGCCGGTCCGGCGCCCACGTGAAGGCCCCAACTCCGGTGCCGGGCCACGACCCAGCACGTCAGAAACGGCTTGTACACACGGGAGTCCGGTGCGGTAATCTCGGACCACAGGCGTGGATCCGGCCATCACCGGGGAGCCTCCGGAAGAAACGGATCGCCCTCACCGGCACGGTCCGGAGTAGAACCGGACGGGAGTGGCCCGTCATAGCCTCCAACGAGCGGTCGTCCGTGTGTGGGCGGCAAGCGGGGTGGTACCGCGGCGTCCCGGGGACGGGATCGTCGTCCCCGCGTGCAGGAGTCCATTCCGCCGCATGAGGAGCACCGCATGGCTGACCAGCAGCCCGATTCAGCCTCCTATCCGCATGTCCCTTCCCAGCCGTCCTTCCCCGAACTCGAGAGCGAGGTACTGGACTTCTGGGAGGCTGACGACACCTTCATCGCCTCGGTCGACGGCCGCCCCGCCGGCGAGAACGGCAGCAATGAGTACGTCGTCTACGACGGCCCGCCCTTCGCCAACGGCCTTCCGCACTACGGTCATCTGCTGACCGGGTACGTCAAGGACGCCGTTCCGCGCTACCGCACGATGCGGGGCAAGCGCGTCGAGCGTCGGTTCGGCTGGGACACGCATGGGCTTCCCGCGGAGGTTGAGGCCGAACGACAGCTCGGCATTGGACACAAGTCCGAGATCGAGAAGATGGGCGTCGAGGCCTTCAACGAAGCCTGTCGGGCCTCGGTCCTCCGTTACACGGCCGAGTGGAAGGACTACGTCACTCGGCAGGCCCGCTGGGTGGACTTCGACAACGGCTACATGACCTTGGACCTCTCGTTCATGGAGTCGGTCATCTGGGCCTTCAAGCAGCTATGGGACAAGGGCCTCGTGTACTCGGGTTTCCGTGTCCTGTGGTACTGCTGGCGCTGTGAGACCCCGTTGTCCAGCACCGAGACGAAGATGGACGACGTCTATCTCGACCGGCAGGACCCCGCAGTCACCGTCGGTCTGCGTCTGTCCGCGTCGAAGGCGTCCGACGATGTAGACTCCGGGACTGCCGCCCTGAGCGAAGATCTCGACGGTGCTCTCGCCCTTGTCTGGACGACCACTCCCTGGACTCTGCCGTCCAACCTGGCCGTGGCTGTGCACCCGGAGATCGACTACGTACTCCTGGAGACCGCTGCCGAGCTCGGCGGCGAACGGTATGTCATCGCCGAAGGGCGAATGCAGCACTACGCCCGGGAGTTGGGCGAGGAACCGAAGGTTTTGCGTCGGCTGAAGGGCTCCGAGTTGCTCGGGCTGTCCTACACGCCCCCGTTCGATTTCTTCGCCGACCACAAGAACGCGCACCGGATCCTGGCCGCCGACTACGTTACCGTCGAGGACGGCACTGGCCTCGTGCACCTCGCACCGGCATTCGGTGAGGAGGACAAGGCCGTCACCGACGCGGCCGGGATCGAGGTTGTGATCCCGGTAGACAGCCGGGGCGAGTTCACCACCGCGGTGCCCCCGTACGCGGGAACCCAGGTGTTCGAGGCGAACCGCGCCATCATCAGGGACCTGCGCGACCGGGCTCCTCACGTGCAGGGCGTGCTCTTCCGCCACGAAACGTACGATCACCCGTATCCGCACTGCTGGCGCTGCAGCAATCCGCTCATCCAGCGAGCGGTCGACTCCTGGTTCGTCCGTGTCACCGCGATCCGTGACCGCATGGTCGAGCTCAACCAGGACATCAACTGGGTCCCGTCCAACATCCGGGACGGCCAGTTCGGCAAGTGGTTGGAAGGCGCTCGGGACTGGAACATCTCGCGCAACCGGTACTGGGGCTCTCCCATCCCGGTGTGGATGTCCGACGACCCGCGCTATCCGCGTGTAGACGTCTACGGTTCTCTCGACGAGATGGAGCGGGATTTCGGTGTGCGCCCGACCGACCTGCACCGCCCCCACGTCGACGAGCTGACGCGTCCCAACCCGGACGACCCCACGGGGCAGTCGACCATGCGCCGTGTGCCGGAAGTCCTAGACTGCTGGTTCGAGTCGGGTTCGATGCCGTTCGCCCAGGTCCACTACCCGTTCGAGAACACGGACTGGTTCGACCACCACTACCCCGGCGACTTCATCGTCGAATACAACGGCCAGACGCGTGGCTGGTTCTACACCCTCCACGTGCTCGCTACGGCACTCTTCGACCGGCCTGCCTTCGCCTCCGCGCTCGTACACGGAATCGTCCTCGGCGACGACGGTCAGAAGATGTCGAAGTCCCGGCGCAACTACCCCGATGTGCGAGAAGTGTTCGAGCGCGACGGATCCGACGCCATGCGCTGGTTCCTCTTCTCTTCGCCCATCCTGCGCGGTGGCAACCTCGTGGTCACCGAGCAGGCGATCCGGGAAGGGGTCCGCCAGGCCATCCTCCCGCTGTGGAACACCTGGTACTTCCAGTCGCTCTACGCACGTGCGGCCGGCCATCGCGGGACCTGGCGCACCGACAGCTGTCATGTGCTGGACCGGTATGTGCTCGCCCGGACCGCCATGCTCATCGACACGGTCACGACCGCCATGGACAGCCTCGACATCGCCGGGGCGTGCGAGCGGATCCGTGATCACGCCGAGGTGCTGACCAACTGGTACGTCCGGCGCTCCCGGAAGCGCTTCTGGGACGGAGACGTGGATGCTCTGGACACTCTGCACACCGTCCTGGAGGTGACCACGCGGGTCGCCGCGCCCCTTCTGCCGTTCACCACGGAGCGGATCTGGCAGGGCCTCACCGGAGGCCGATCGGTTCACCTCACCGACTGGCCCTCGACCGCGGACCTGCCCCACGACGCCGAGCTCGTCGCCGGCATGGACCGCGTGCGCCAGGTGGCGTCGGCAGCCCTGTCGCTGCGCAAGGCCCGCGGACTGCGGGTCCGGCTGCCCCTGGCCAAGCTCCTCGTCGCAGCCCCCGACGCTGCTTCGCTCGCGCCCTTCGCCGACATTCTGCGTGACGAGGTCAACGTCAAGGACGTCGAACTCACCGACGACGTCACCGCGCACGGGCGTTTCGAGATCGCGATCAACCCGTCGGCCTGCGGTCCGCGCCTCGGCCCAGACACGCAGAAGGTGATCCGCGCCGTGAAGGCAGGCGACTACGTCCAGGATGCCAACGGGGTGTCCGCCGGAGGTATCGAGTTGCTGCCCGGCGAGTACACGGAGCGCCTCGTCGCGGTCGACCCGGACGAGACCGCGGCACTGCCGGGTAACACCGGCCTGGTGGTGCTGGACACCGCGCTGACACCCGAGCTGACGGCCGAGGGTCTGGCCAAGGACGTGGTCCGGCTGGTCCAGAAAGCGCGCCGTGAGGCCGGTTTCGACGTCTCGGAGCGCATCGCGCTGACCCTCGACGCCGCCGAGACGGTGATCGAGGCCGTCCGAGCGCACGAGGCGCACATGGCCGGTGAGGTGCTCGCGTCGTCCGTGGCCTACGTGGACGTTGCGGACCCCACACTCGTCGAGACGGTTGCCGATGGCGGGCGTGTCCGGGTCAGGGTGGACCGGGTCTGAACCCTTTTCACGGGCCGCGCCGCAGGAACTCGCTGTTCCCCGCGGCGCGGCCGCTCCGGCCTCACCAGGCGGGCCGGAGCGCGACGGCGTTGGCGATGTACCCACCCGCCGCCGCGCTGTGTCCAGCGAAGGATGTTCCCTCCGGGAAGGGCGGCGCAGGGCATCGGAGCACGGAGACGAACCCCCGAGGACCCCAGAGGACTTCGAGGTCGGAGAACTCCAGGGCCTTCCGTGTGAGCGGGTACATCGCCTTGTACGTCGCCTCTTTGGCGGAAAGGACCCAACGGGTGCGCAGCCCTCGCTCCTCCGCGCTCCCGGCGTCGGCTCTCCAGCGTTCGTCGGCGGTCAGGACCAAGGGATCGAGTTCCGAGGGAAGCGGCGCGCACGGCTCGATGTCTATTCCGATGCCCATGACATCGCTCGACCGGCCGACGGCCACCGCGACCCGGCTCTCGCAATGGGTGACCGATCCGACGAGGCCCTCCGGCCACCTGGGCGATCGGTCCGGATGAGGAAGAAGGGGAGTTCGCGCGTACCCGAAATCCTCCATCAGCCGATGCGCGAGCTGTCTTCCCGCAGCGAATTCCCGTTGCCGGTGCGGTACCGCACCGGCAACCACTCGCTGCTCAGCGGGTGCGAGCGCGCCGATGCTGCTGTCCCACGGATCCATTTCCGCGACCTTGACGCAGGAGGGCAGAAGCGGGGCGAAAATACTGAGTTCGGTCATGAGGTCGTGCCCGGGGGAGGCAGCCCGGCACCGGAAGCACCGTGCCTGGCAGCCTCCTCTCAATGGGCCGGTGCTGCAGGCGCCCGCAGCTCGTCGGGCAGGTGGATGCCCGGCGGTACGACCGCAGCCTCGCCCGGCGCGGCGGCAAAGGCGCAGGCGAGATGGAGGGTGGGTACGCCCACCGGGGTCACTTCGTGGAACCAGCCGGGAGGCACGTAGAGCGCGTCGCCGGCGGCCAGTTCGCCTTCCCAGAACAGCCCGTCCCGCACGCGTTGCAACTCGTCCGGGGTACCGTCGGCCTCTCCCCGGGCCGCGGCCTGGATCCCCTCTTTGTAAGCGGTCGACTCCGGGCCGCGTACCGCGGTGCGCGTGGGGCGGTAGATCTTCCAGTACTTGCGCCCCGCCAGCTGTAGGACGAGGTTGTCGGTGTAGTCGTAGTGGAGGGCGAGTCCCTTCTGGCTGCCCCAGGCCGCATACGCGTTGATGTAGACGGGGGCCCCGGGACGCGACAGCGTCGCCGCGAGCTCGGCGAGCGGGGGATGGACCTCTTCAAGGGCCTCCACACGGAGGGTGGATCCGGCAAGGCGTCCTCGGAGTTCTGCGGTGGACGTTCTGCGCGGAGCCCGCCAGATCGACTCGCCGTTTGTGAGGACGCAGACGCGGCTCATGCCCGGGTCAGGCAGCGAGAGGTCCTTCTGGATGGTGGCGCTTCCCGGCCCCTCGAAGCACGAGGTTGTCAGGATGCGTTCCAGATCCGTCCAGGTGAGAAGTTCTTCGAGTCCGGGAATCGACATCCGCAGCGGCTTGTCCCCCGGATGGGCCGGGCCGTCCGGGAAGATGGTGTCCAGCAGGCTCATGCCATCCTCCTGAGAATCGAGTCGACGCAACTCGTCGCGTTGCGGCCGAAGAAGTCGGTGTAGTGGGTGTCCACGGTGTAGGCCCCAGTGTGGGCAGCGGTGAATTCCCTCAGGTCGGAGGCTTTGCCAACGCTGTCCTCCACCATGATGTAGTCGCCCTCTTGAAGCTGTTCGTGCACGAACTCGAGCACGCCGCGGACCCCGACGTGGGCGTCCTCGACGACTAGGCGGGGACCCCGCGCTAGGACATGGGCGGGCAGGATCTCGCCCACCCGGCGGGCATCCCCGGTGATGAACTCGACGGAGGGATGGACCACCGGGACGGGGTTCACGTCGAGCGAGACGATCCGGCATGCGAACCCGTGGAGTTCCGCGAGGTCGGCCATCCACAGAGCACTCGCGCCGTTTCCGGAGCCCACCTCCAGAATCACTGCCGGGCGGAGCTCCGCCAGGAGCATGGGCACGAGGGCGAAGTCGAACGCACTCTTGAACAGGTTGTGTCCACGCCACTGAGTGGGGCGTGCCGTGCCCTGACTCATGATCAACACGTCGTCGGGGATCTCGCTCCGGCGGTGGGGATCGAGACCCGTCAGGTCGACGGACTGCCGCTGGGGCCACGGGACGAATCGCCCGGCATCCAACGCGGCGTCGTGGCGCGCCAGACGGGCCCGCCATTCCGGGTCCTGCTCCTTCGCCTGGCGCAGGACCCGCCGGTCGTAGTACGTCGGAATCCCCTGCTGGTCCCGGTCCACCCGGTCTTGTGTTCGGCGCATCATTGCGTCGATGGTCACTGTGGCTCCATTGCTTGATCGATCAGGTGGACGCCTCTGTCGAGAACTCGTCGCCGCCACGTCGGTGAGGTGGGGGCGAAAGCGTGGGCGAGGCGGTTGCGCGCCCAGACGGAACGGGCATCGTCACGCCGGCCCCAGAACCAGGCGCGGTTCTCCTGATGAAGTGCCGCGATGACTTCGAGGGCGGACACGGTGCCGAACTCGGCCCCGCACAGCGTGTAGTCGCAGTCCGGCAGGAGCTCTTCGCACCAGGGGCCGAGCCCGCCCTGTACCCGGTAGTGCCGCACCGTCTCAAGTGCGGGGCGGGCATCCGGACCGAAGCGTCGCACAAGGGCGTCGGCTTCCTGTGTGCCCTCGCGCCGCGGCAGGAGGAGCTGCAGTTCCCCGCTGGTGCCCAGCCCCGTGTGGATGTCGAGGTGGAGCACCTCGCGGGCTCCCTGCGTCCAACGGGGGAGCCCCTCACGCAGCAAGCCCTGGAGAGTGGCCGGTCCCGAGCCTCCGAAGAAGAGGCCCCGCGGCGACTCGTACTGGCCGCCGCTGATGGCCTGGAAGACCGCCTTACGGCCCTTGCGTGCCGCGGCGTACAGCGCCTTCGGCAGCAAGGCGTCCCAGCGGCTCGCCTGGCGTTGCGGCACCAACCACGGCTCGACGTCCTGCCAGCCCGGAGGGGCACCGTCGAACTTCTCACCGCTGAGGAGGAAGTTGCGGTTGAGGTCGATGTTGTCGCCGTCCACACGGCGCTGCCACGCGAACCCGAACGGATTCAGGATGTGGATCAGCACCACCCGCGTCGACGTGCCGGTCAGCTGCGACAGCCAGCTCCTCTGTATCGCGGAGCCGGCCACTCCCTCCACACCGTGCAGGCCGGACGACACGATGACACAGCGTGCCGCGCGGGAAGGCCCGAAAAGGGCAACGTCGACGGTCAGCGGCTCGCCTCCGGGGCCTTCACCGCCGTGCGGTATCCGTTCGAGGTCACCGTGGCGCTGCGCCAGCTCCCGGAAGGCCTCACTCGCCTCATTCCATCCGTACAACCAGGTCATATGAGTTCCTGAAGTAGTGCCTCAAGGTGTGTCTCAGGCTCGATGCCGGCCTCCGCGAGGAGACTCCAGCTGTGCTGCCCGTCCAGTCGGCCACCTCGCGGTCCGGCCGGATCGAGCGCCCCGTTGGTGCGCGACGCCCGAAGCAATTCGAGGTAGGGGGCCAGGGGATGGGACGGATCGCGTTTGACGGCCGTCTCCACCCGCCGAAGCCACTGGTCCGGAGGAAGCGGCTCCAGAGTGCCGATAACATCCGCGATCTGGCGGAGGGTCGGCGCCGGCCGCTCCTGGAGGTGCCACGTCCGAGGCGGCATGCCCATCGACGCAACTATGGCCTTCGCGGCCACCCTCCGCCGGACCAGCGGCAGGTCGAGGTCGACGTCTGGGTAGGCGCCGGTGGCCGTGCATCCCCGCAGGAGGGCAGTGACGTAGTCGTCCGACCGGGAGTGACGGTCCACGACCAGAGCCAGGCGATGGACATGGGCCTGTCCGCCGCGCGCCACGAACGAGCGCACGAGGCTCTCCGAGGCCCACTTGCTCTGTGCGTAGCCACCCCGGACCGGAGGACTATCGGGCAGTGGAGTCTCCTCGGGCAGGACATTACCGCCGTGGTCACTGAAAACGGAGAGGCTGGAGATGTAGTGCAGAACCGCGCCGTCGGCACAGAGGTCGAGAATCCGTCGTGTGCCCTCCACGTTCGTGGGCGCGAGCGTCGCGTAGTCCTTGACGAAAGACACGTCCGCCGCAGCGTGGACCACCGTGCCGAATCGTGCGGGCGCCTGTGCCGGAGTCACGGCCTCGAGGTCCCCGGCCCAGGCGAAGGCCCGATCGGCATGATGCTCGGCACCTTCCGCCCGAAGCACCTCGGCGAGGCGGGACTCGGCGTCCCCGCGCAGCAGGCAGTGCACCTCGTGGCCCTGCTCGAGAAGTTCCGCGAGCAGGGCGGAGCCCAGCATGCCGGCCGCGCCGGTCAGCAGGACGGGCCCCGGTCGGGGCGCGTCCAGGGTTCCGGACCAGACCGCGTCGGCGCGTATCTCCGAGGCAATGGGACGTCCGCCGAGGAGGGCATGGATCACCTTGCGACGAGGACCCAGCTCCAGCGCGGTGTCGAGCCTGGCCTCGTCGACGCTTCCCACCGGGCAGAGACCGAGGTCGAACGCCGCCGCCTCGCCCGCGAGAAGCTGCCCCATGTACCCGGCTTCAAGGGTCGCCAGACGTGTGGCCGCTTCTCCATACAGGGGTTCTAGGGTGTCGAGGTCGGCCACCAGCATTACCGCAAACGCGGCACCATGTGCGAGTGAGTGGTTCGGTCCCGAATCGGCAGCGGCTGGCTCCCAAGGGGTTTCACTCACCCGGATGAGCCGACCGGCTAGGGCGTCGACGAACCAGCTGCCTGCCAGGCCGTCCACTCGTCCTTCGGCCACCTGGAGGTAGGCCTGGACACCGTGCGCCCCGCCGGCGGACGGGTACAGCCGCTGGTCGTCCCGGTTCACAAGCAGAGCCAGGAGCTGCTCGACACCCTTCGCGGGAAGGGGGGCAGCCACGAAGTCGCGATGGCTGCGGCGGCTGCGCAGGCTCTTCGACGACTCGGCCACGGGCAGGGCCCGTTCGGGGCCGACAAGTTCGCGGTCCCCCTGACGTCGCTTCGCCTGATCACGCAGCTCCGGATCCAAGACCACGGCTGTGGCGGCTGCGCCGTCGGCGCGCAGCAGGGTCGACAGTCCCCGGACCGTGGGGTTGGCGAACATGTCACGGACCGGCAGTCGCTGTCCCAGCTGCTTCTCCACGAGCGACACCAGACGGATGGCGAGCACGCTGTCGCCGCCCAGCGCGAAGAAGTCGTCGTCCACTCCGGCGTCCGGCTGTCCTAGGACCTCGCGGAACAAGGCCAGCAGGCTGTCCGAGGCGGGCTCCACAGGGGCGACAGCCAGCGGTTCCAAGGCCGTCCGATCGACCTTGCCGTTGGCAGTGAGGGCGAGCGCGTCCACCATGTGGATCTGCCGCGGCACATGAGCCTCGGGCAGGCGCTCCGCCAGGTGTCGGCGTACGGACGTCTCGTCGGTCGTTCCCACGACATGAGCCACCAGATGACGCTGACCCGAACGTGCCTGGGGCGCGGTGACGGCCACCTGTCGCACATCGGGGTGCTCGAGAACTGCAGCCTCGATCTCACCGAGTTCGATCCGGTGACCGCGGATCTTCACCTGTCCGTCCCGGCGGCCCAGGAACTCGATCGTCCCGTCGGGTCGGAAGCGCCCCAGGTCCCCGGTCGCGTAGAACGGCTCTCCCGTCCGCGGATCGGTCCAGAACGCCGCCGCGGTGCGAACAGGGTCCCCCCGGTAACCGCGGGCGACGCCCCGGCCCGAGATGTGAATCTCTCCGGTGACCCAGTCCGGCCTCGGATTACGCCGACCGTCGAGAACGTGCATGCCCTGGTTCCGCAGCGGGCGCCCGTACGGCACGCTCGGCCACTCCGGGTCGTGCTTGTAGATCTCGTGCGCGATCGACCAGATCGAGCCCTCGGTTGCTCCGCCGAGACTGATCACCCGGCATTGCGGAGCCACTGCTCGCAGCCGGTCCGCCAGTGTGACGGGAATCCAGTCCCCGGACATCAGGACCAGCCTGAGCCCCGGAAGCCGCCGGCCGGTTGCCTCGAGGTGTTCGACGAGCATCTCCGCGAGGGCGGGGACGCTGTTCCACACGCTGACGGCCTCGCCCTCCATGCGGTCCACCCAGGCGGCCGGGTCCCGGAGCACCTCTGGGTGGACGACAGTGCCACCCGAAAGCCAGCTGCCGAAGAGGTCGAAGACGGACAGATCGAAGTGCAGCCCGGACAGGCCGAGCAGCCGGTCCCCGTTCAGCCCGAACCGGTCGGTGACATCGGCGAGCGTGTTCATCGCCGCCGCGTGGGGGATCTCGACGCCCTTGGGACTCCCGGTCGATCCGGAGGTGAACAGGACATACGCCAAGTCTTCCGGGCCGGCGACCTCGGGCAGGGGTACCAGAGGCGCCTCGCGATCGGCATCCGCGAGCTCGACCTGGGGCAGACCCGACGCCCAGCTCGCCGGCGCAACCGCACAACGGACACCGGCGGTGTCGAGGACCGCTTCGATCCTGCGCTGGGGCCAGGCGGGATCGATCGGAACGAACGCGCCGCCGGCCGCCATCACCCCCAGAGCCGCGGCCGCCTGTCGCCAACCGTGCCGCGATTCGACGGCCACGACGTCCCCGACCTGCAGTCCGCTGTCCATCAGCCGGCGCGCCACCGCTCCTGCGGCTGACGTCAGTTCACCGCGGGTGACGTGCTCTCCCTCCGGAGTGACCAGGGCCGACGCGTCGGACGCGCCACCTGCGAGCAGCGTCTGGTGGAGCAGGGCCGGGCCCGTGGCGGACCAGGCGGTGTCGCCATAGGCGTGCCGCTTCCGCTGCTGGTCGAGGGGGAGGCCGGGGACCGCGGACGACCAGTCGCCCCGCGCGACCCAGTGCAAGGTCGCCGCGAAGCGCTCCATCATGCCCTCGACGACCCCCGGTCGGAACAGGCCGGCCACCAAGTCCCATGTGCTGACGAGGCCGCCGTCCTCCTCGCGGACCTTGTGGTCGAGCCAGACCTGCGACGTCTGGGTCAGGGCGTAGGCCACCTCGCCGAGGCTGCCGCGTCCGGGCGCGTCGAGTCCGAGCGTGCTCGTGAACACGACGGGGAAGGTATGGGCCCGGCCCAGTCGGCGCAGCGTCCGGACACAGCGGACGGCGTCGAAGGCATTGCTGTCGAGCGCCTCCCACAGACGTCCTTGCAGCGTGGTGGCGAAGGTTCCCAGGTCTTCGGCGGGGCTCACCTGGACGAGCCGAGCGCTGGTGAAGTCCCCCACCACCCTGTCCACGCCGGGGTGGATCGGAGGCCGGTCGAAGAACGTGACACCGAGAGCGAAATCAGGTTCCTCCGCCCAGGCGCCGAGCACCCACGCGTACGCCGAGAGAAGCGTGCCCGCCGGCGTCAGCCCATGGGCCGCACCGGCCTCGCGGACCGAGCGCCAGGTCGTGGCGTCGAGTCGTATCTCCCTTCGGTCGAAGCGCACTGAGTCCAACTGCTCCGGGTCGGACGCCAGGGGAAGCTGAGGACCGGCCGGGAACGACGCCGCGCGGGAGGCGAACTCCTCGTCGTCGCGGGTGCGGTCGCGTTGCGCTAGGGCCACGGCCAAATCCCGGTAGGCCGGTCCCGGGGGTGGCAGCTCGCGCCCCTCGATCTGCTGGGCCAGCTCCCGGGCGAGAAGGTAGACGCTGTGAGCGTCGGCGATGAGTGCCGGAACGCTGATGTGCACCCTTGTGCGGTCTGTCAGTTGCGATACCCAGACGCGCACCAGCGGCCAGCTGGCCGGATCCGGCCGATGGTGGGACCGTTCCTCCCGGCGGGCAAGGAGCTCGGACTCGGGTGCTCCCCGCAGGTCCTCCACCACCACGGGGAACTCCCCAGGGTCGGCGAGAACACGTTGACGGCCGTCAGGGTCGAACACCGCACGCAACATGTCGTGACGACGTACCAGCACCCGAAAGGCACTGACCAGCTGATCGGCCTGCACGTCCGTGTCGAACTCCACGTATCCCTGCGTACCGACACTGCCCAGGGTCATGTCGTCGCGTCCGCCGACCCAGTAGGCCTGCTGGAGCTCGGTGAGAGGGAACGGCTCCTCGGCAGCCGACGGATCCTCCACGAGCATCGGAACCTCGTCTGGGGCCCGCTCGGCATTCCGCAGCGCCACCTCGAGGGCCGCGACCGACGGGTGGTCGAACAGGGTACGGAGCGGCACACGGACCTTCAGCCGGTCCTCGATCCGTCGGCACAGGGTGATCGCGAGGAGCGAGTGGCCGCCCAGCGCGAAGAAGTCCGCGTCGGCGCTCGGCACCGGCACGCCCAGTACCTCTTCCCACACGGCTGCCAGGGCGACCTGTGCCGGGTTCTCCAGCGTGGCCGCGTCGAGCGCTGTCCACTCGATGGCGCCGAGTGCCTTCCGGTCCAGCTTGCCGTTGGTGTTGAGCGGGAGGCGCGGGACGACGATCCACCGCGACGGCAGGAAATAGGGCGGCAGTGCCTTCGCGATTTCGGCTGCCCACCGCTCGGCGTGGCGGGGCTCGGCCTGCAAGGCGCGATCGCACCCGCCGGTGGGGACGATCCAAGCCTCGATGCTGTCCCCGTCGAGGCGGCAGGCTCCGACTTCGACGTCGCTCAGGGCCGAGAGGCGGCCATCGATCTCCAGGAGCTGTACGCGGTGCCCGCGCACCTTCACCTGGTCGTCGATCCGGCCGAGGTAGGCGAAGCTCCCGTCAGGCAGCAACCGCGCGCGGTCCCCCGTGCGATAGCCCTCCGAGGTGAAGGCCGGGTGGTCCGGGAGACCGAGGTAGCCCAGGGCCAGCCCGGCCCCAGTAAGCACCAGTTCGCCGCTCTCCCCCACCTCGGCGCACGTCCCGTCGGAGAGGCGCCTGATCCAGGCCCCCGTACCGGTGATCGGACGTCCGATGGTTGGTTCCACCGGCTCGGTGTAGTCCTCGAAGAACGCGTTTGACGTGGACTCGGTCGGTCCGTAGAGGTTGCAGACGCGTTCCACCTTCGTCAGGAGGTCCGCGAGCAGGTCGGACGGGAGTGCCTCACCGCCGAGGTTCACCGTGCGCACCGTTTCCGGGAGGCATCCCGCCGCGAGCACCTCCCGAAGCGCCGACGGAACGGAGTAGACGAGACGGACGGGTGTAGGAGGCGACTCCTCGACAAGCGCCGCCACGTCACGGATGACGACGACCGAGCCGGGACCGGCCAGGGGGACGTACAGCCCGAACACAGACATGTCGAATCGGATCGGGGCGGTGAGCAGGGCCCCGGTGAGCTCGTCCTCGGAGAAGGCGGTCCGGGCCCAGCCGATGAGTGCGCGCACGCTGTCGTGTCCGACCGCTACCGGCTTGGGTACTCCAGTCGAGCCCGACGTGAAGATGATGTAGGCGAGTTCCGCGCCCGTAGGCTCCTCAGTCCACTCGGGGCCGCTCTGGAAGGGGTCCAGTCGCGGTAGTTCGAGGTCGACGTCGCTGACCGCCAGTTCCACGTCAGCCAGATCCATCTCCAGGCGGCGCCGACCGGCCGGGCTGCGGGAATCGAGCGGGACCACGGTGCAGTCCGCGAGCAACACGCCGTACACCGCGACGAGCATGGCGCAGCCGGGTGGCACCTGCACGCCGATTCGGGAACCGGCGGGCACGCGCGCGCGCACGGCGGCGGCCAGTCGCCGCGCCGCCCCGAGCAGCTCGGCGCGGGTGAGGCTGCTGTCCGGGTCGACGACAGCGGTGTCCGCGGGATGCTGCTCGGCGTACTCGACGAAGGCCCCGAGCAGGTGGGGACCGGCCGAACGTACGGCGGGTTCCGGTTCGACGCGCGCCGGGCTCGGTGCGGCCACACCCAGAAGGCTTCGCAGACTGTCCCTCACCGCGGCGCCGAGGCGGGCGGGCTCATCGCCCGAGAAGAGGCCCTCGTCGATGTCGAGCTGGAGCGCGAGGCCGGCGCGGCCTTCCGTCGCCACAAGCGTGGCGGGGAATCGTGCCTGGCCACCCTCGAGCTCCAGCCGACTCCACTTCAGGGGCCCCTCAGAGACCACCTCGGGCAGATTCTGGTAGAGCAGGGCCGCGTCCACGAGCGGGTCCGTGCCCGCACGGTGCTCGGTTGCGTGCCGGGCGGCCAGCCGGGCGTAGGGCACCTCGTGGTGCTGGAGCGCCGCACGCGCCTGGTCACGGACGCCAACGAGAACGTCCTGCGCGGGAAGGCGCACGCGGAACGGCAGCAGGTTCACCAGGGGACCGACCATGCCCTCGAGTTCCTCGCGGTCCCGATTCGCGTGGTGGAGCCCGACGATGAGGTCGCCCTGCCCGGTCAGCCGTCCCAGTGCCTGAGCGAAGGCCGTGAGGACGATCTCGAAGCGGGTCACCCCCAAGGTGCTGGAGGCGGACCGCAACGCGGTCTCGACGGCCGGTTCCAGCGGGATAGGGTGGACGGCGCGCCGGCCGTTGGCGACACCGCTCCCGAGCTTCAGGCGTGCAGGCAGGTCTCGCAGAACTTCGTCCCACCAGCGCTCCTGGGCCTCGAGGTCACCGCGGTGCACGCGGTGCTCCATCCAGGCGGCCCAGTCGCCGAGCTGCAGTGGCCGTTCGTCCTGCACGCCGTCGAACAGCTCACGTGCCAGGGCGACCGTGGAACTTCCGTCGGCGATCGCGTGATGGCAGGCCAGAAGGAACACGTGGTGCGTGGGGGCGACCTCGAACAGCACCGCGCGCACCAAGGGCGCCTGCCGCAGATCGAGCCCTTCGTCGAGGGCGTCGCGTGCCTGGCGCAGAGCGTCCGCCTCACTCGCCACGGACCGTGTCTCCAGGCCCACGGTGCGGCGGTCCCACACCAACTGCACCACCCGGCCGTCGCGCTCTTCGAGGGAGGTGCGCAGGGCCTCGTGACGCTCGCACAGGGCCGCCAGCCTGCAGCGCAGTTCGTCCTTGTCGAGCGACCCTTCCAGCCTTACCAGCGTGGGGATCATCCACGTACCCGGCGCGTCGGACAGATTCTCGAGAACCCAGAGCTGGGCCTGGAGCGGTGCCGCGGGCAGCACCGCCGATTTCGGCGCGGCGCGGCGCGTGGAGGTCCCCACGAGCTCGCCCAGCAGCTCCACTCCCTGGAGCACCTGGTCCGCGGGAACTCCGAAGTCGATGAGGCACGCCACCTCGTCGGCGCCGGCGGCACGCAGTTCGGCGAGCCGGTCGCGACACCGGGCGAGGTCGCCGACCATGCCGCCGTGCTCGACCATGCGCTCGGCGGACCTGAGGGCGAGGGCACGGGCGTCCCCGTCGGACGGGAGCAGTGCCTTGTCCGCCCCACTCGCGTGGGCCTGTTGCAGGACGAGGTTGTTCAGCGCGTAATCGGCATACGCCGCCACTGCGGCCGCGCGCGTTTCGGCGTCGTTCTTGCCGACGAGCGTGTGCGTCATCACCGTCACGCGCCCGCCCGGCTGGTCGCCGCGTGCGCGACGGTACCGGGCAACTCGCTCGGAGAGCTCGCCGATCGACTTGTAGTTGAGGTTGGTCAGGACGTTGAACCCGTGCTGGGCCGCGAGTTCGAACGTCTCAGGGGCCTGCGAAGTCAGCCACAGCGGGAGACGCTCCTGGACCGGCCTTGGCCAGGTCCGGACCGAGACGTGCTCCCCCTCCACGTTCGCCAGTTCGACGGCGTCGCCCTCCCACAGCCGGCGCAGCACGTCGATCTGCCCGAGCAGACCGTTCTTGCGCTCCGCGTAGGGGCCCTTCGCGAGCACGAAGTCGCGGCGATGCCATCCTGAGGCGATGGCCAGGTCCACACGGCCGCCCGAGAGCTGGTCCACAACCGCCCACTCCTCCGCCACGCGCACCGGGTCGTGCAGGGGCAGGACCACGCTTCCGGCCCTGAGCCTCAGCCGCTGCGTCCGGGCGGCAAGGTGTGCGGCGATGAGAGACGGGTTCGGGAACATCCCGCCAAACGCGTCGAAGTGGCGTTCGGGTGTCCAGACTGCTTCCAGGCCGAGTTCGTCCGCACGGACCGCCGCCTCCACAAGGAGCCGGTAGCTCTCCGAAGGGTCGTCGGCATGGCCGGAGAAGAAGAACAGACTGATCCCCGGGCCTCCGTCCGAGGGCGCGGGGCGCGCCGCGCCACGCGTCTGCCAGTGCCGCTCGGCCCGCGGGATGGCCGCTGCCGGACGCTTCTCGGGCGTGGCGGCCAGGGCCGCGACCAGCGCTCGGGGGATGGGATGATCGAAGAGCAATTGGAGCGGTACCCGCTGGGAGAGCCGGTTCTCCAGCCGCCCGGCGACCCGCAACGCGTCGAGGGAGTTCGCCCCGAGGTCGAACAGACTGCGATCGGGGTCGACGGCCTTGCCGACCACCTCGGCGAAGGTGGCGACGACCGTCGCCAGAACCGGGTCGGCTGGTGTGTCGGCGGCCGGAGCGGTGACAGAGTCCGGCCCGGGCCCGGTCGTGACGGCACGCAGAGCCGCGCGGTCCACCTTGCCGTTCTCGAGCAGCGGAAGCCGGTCCAGAAGGTGGATGCGGGTGGGGACGAACGTGCTCGGAAGCCTGGTGCCGAGCGCGCGCATCAGCCCTTCAACGTCCAGTGTGGCGGGGCTGGCGAAGGCGTGCAGGCGGACGTCCGTCCCGTCGTGCACCGCGAGCACCTCGGCAGCCGTCACGCCCGGCAGGCCCGCGAGGACGGCGCGGACCTCGTCGGGCTCGACCCGGACCCCCCCGATCTGCACCTGGTCGTCGACCCGGCCGGTGATCTCGATGCATCCGGACGGCCGGAGCCGGCCGCGGTCGCCGGTGCGGTACACGCGGCGATCCCCGTCCCGTGCGAAGCGCCCCCCGGCATCAGGGTCTCCGTGGTAGCCGTGTGCCACGGCATCCCCCGCGATAACGATCTCGCCCTCCGCCCACGGGGCGTCGAGGCGTTCTCCATCGGTGCCGCGCAGCCATACGTCGGTGTCCATCACCGGCAGGCCCACCGGCACACGCGACACGGCGGCGCCCTTCTCGGTGAACCACTGGAGTCCGGTCGTGCTCTCACTGGGACCGAAGCCGTTGACCAGGACACAGCTCTCGGGCGCAGCCCGGTTGAAGAGTTCCATGTCGGCTGGCAGGACGGACTCCCCGCCCAAGACCACGGCGCGCAACTGTCGGGGCAGCCCTTCGGCGGCAAGCAGCCGGAACAGGCTGGGTGTGGTGTGCAGAACCGTGGCCTGCGGGAGAACCTCGTCGCACAGAGCCCGCAACCCGTGGCGCCTGGGCGAACCGATCACAATCGTCGCCCCGACGACAGACGCGGCGAAGATGTCCATCACCGCGGCATCGAACGCGAACGACGCGGTCATGCAGATGCGGTCCGACGGCCGCAGTCCGATGGACGATGCGAAGCGACGTGCGTGCGCGAGGACACCGGAATGGCTCTGTACGACGGCCTTCGGCCTTCCCGTCGTGCCGGACGTGTAGAGCAGGTAGGCAATGGCGTCGGCCCCGGGCAACGGGGGGAGCTCACCACCCGGATCCGGGGCGTCCGGGAACGGACGCGCCGCTGCGTGCTCGGCACGCTCGGCGTGGCGCGGGTCCGAGTGGTCAAGGGGGACGTACGTCCGCCCCGCCCTCAGACAACCGAGCATCCGCGCGATGGTCTGCGCGCTCGTGTCCGCCACGATGGCGACGGGGCCTGGAGGCATACCGTGGGCCAAGCGGGCGAAGCGCGCGGATTCGGCCAGAATCCGCTCCGCCGACCAGTGGTCGTCACCGTCGACGACGGTGGGGCCGGCCGCCAGCAAGCACTGCACCAGACCGTCGGCTGTCTCCAATGGCCTGCCGATACGGCCGCGCAGTACCTTCTGCTGCTCGGCCTCACGCCGTCCGAGAAGGGCAGCAGCGTTTTCGTCCATGCCGTCCGCCAAGGTCAGCAGGTGCGCCGCGAGCCGTCCTCCGAGTTCCTCCAGTGCGGAGTCGGTGAACCCGCCGGGGGGCGTCGCCAGCCGCAGTTCGATGTCCTCGCCCGGGACGATCGCCACGACCAGCGGCACGTCCGCCTGCTCCTCCACCGAAACGGACCGCACGGCCAGCGGGGAACCGTCGAGAACCGCTCTGTCCACGGGGTAGTTCTCGACCACGAGCACGGAGTCCGGCGAGGACAGACCCTCGGCACGCGCCACTTCGTCGAGCGGCGTCCAGCCGTGGCGGCGGTCCGTGACCAGTTCCTCCTGAACGCGCGCGAGCAGTGCGTGGACCGTCTCCTCCGGCTCGAAGCGCACCCGAGTGGCCATGGTGTTGACCAGCATGCCGATCATGTCGTCCACGCCCGGAAGATCGGCTGGGCGGCCGGAGAACAGCGAAGCAAAGGTGACGTCCTGTGCGGCGTCCGGTTCGGCAAGGCACCCGGCCCAGCCGACCGTGGCAAGGGTGCCGAGCGTGACCGCACGGGCCTTGCACGCGGCACGGATCCGATCCGACGCCACCGTTCCGAGCCGGACCGTGTGCTCACCACCATCGCCGCCGGTCTCTCCACCGAGCCGAGTGATCGAGGCGCCGGCCAGCCGGGACCGCCAGTGCTCCCGGCCGGGAACCGGGTCGGTGGCACGCAGCCACTTGATGAATTCGCGGAACGGCGGTGCGGCCGGACGGTCGCCGACGGCGCCGGACAGCGCCGCCCGGTACCCCTCGTCGACTTCGAGGAGCACCCTGCCAAGGCTCCAGCCGTCGAGCAGCAGATGTTGGAAGGTCCAGATCAGGACGGCCCGGTCGGGCAGCAGGACGAGCACGAGGCGGAAGAGCGGCGGCCGGGTGAGTTCGAAGCCTTGCTCCCGCTCGGCCTGGGCGAGGGCGTCGATATCCTCGTCGGGTCGCTGCCGCCAGTCCTCCACACGCCAGGGCAGGACGAAATCGCCGTGCACGACCTGCTGCGGTTCGGACAGTCCGGCGTGGTGGAACGTGCTCCGGAGTGCCGGGTGGCGGCCGCACATGCCGTGCCACGCCTGCCGCAGGGCCGCCGGGTCGGGGCACGCGCCGAGCTCGATGCGCAGCTGCTCGACGTAGGCGGCGGAGTCGGGTTCCAGCACCGCGCGCACCAGCATGGCCTGCTGCAGGGGCGTGAGGCCGTGGATGTCCTCGACCTTAGTCATTCGTGGCCTCCAGACCAGCGAGTAGTGCGCGAAGCTCGTCGTCGGGAAGTCCGCTGTGGGGGAAGTCGACCGCACTCGCCGTGGCGGTGCGCGGCGCCTGGAGAAGGCTGCTCAGTGCGGTCTCCAGCGCGGACAGCCAGCCGTCGGAGTCGTCGCGGTGGTTCAGTTCGGCGCGGAGGCTTCCGGAAGCGGTGTAGAAGGTCACGCGACGCTCGTTGGCTCTGGGCAGATCCGGGTCGCGCAGGGGCAGCGTGTTGTCCCGCAGCAGTTCGAAGCGGGACGAGCGCTCGTCGCCCAGTACGCCGAGCGGGTTGACCACCAACGAGGCCGACTGCCCGGAACGGGCGTACGCCGCAGCCAGTGCGATGCCCCCGTCCGGCAGCTCACGCAGGTGCTTCTTCACCTGGACCAGGACGTCGGTGGGTGACCCCGCGGTGAGCGCCATGGGCACCAGGGCGGTCAGCCAGCCTGTCGTACGGCTGAGGTCGAACTCGCCGAGCATGCGGCCGTGACGCTCCAGCTCGACGTCCCAACGTCCGGTCACGCTGCCGTTGGCCCAGGCCGCTGCTGCCACGAGGAGTTCCTCCTCGGTGCAACGGAGATGCTCCAGGGCGGCCCGCAGTGCATCGGGTCCGGGTGAGAGCACCTGCGTGGTCAGGTGTCCCTCGCGTTCCACCCCGGTTGGTTCCAGGGCGGGGAAGTCCGGGACCTGCGGCGCCGGAAGGTTCGCGACGGCGTGGCACCAGGCCGCGTAGTCAGTGGGCTCGGGCAGGAGTTCTGGTTCACGGCCCGCTTCGAGCGCGTCGAGCGCTATGTCCAGGTCTCCGACTATCACACGCCACGACTGTGCGTCGACCACCGTGTGGTGTGCGCACAGCACGAGTTCGTCGGGCAGCAGCGTGGCCCGCAGCAGCGGACCGTCGTCCGTGAAGCCCCGGCAGGCGGTCCCGATGTCCCCTCCGTGCTCCAGCACGTGGCCGCCGGAGTCACCACCGTTCAGCGTGGAGCCGAGCGTTGGGTGGGCGGCGATGACCGCCGTGAGAGCCCGGTCGAGGAGTCGGGGGTCGAGCTCACGAACGAGCCGCAGCACGACCGCTTGATTGAAGTGGCGGGGCAGCCCCTTCGCTTCGAGCCAGTTCCGCATCGGCCCCGGTGGCGTGGGCCCGGCGGGAACCGGCGCGGGCGCCTCCGGTCGCCTCAGGTGGGTGGAGAGGGCCCGGAACGTCGCATCCTCCGCTATCGCGGCCGCGGGCAGACGCCACCCGGTCCGTGACACGAGGGCGCAGACACGGAGCCAGCTCACGGAGTCCCCGCCGGCGGCGAAGAAGTTCGTGTCCGGTCCGGCCGGCGGGGCGCCGAGTACCTCTCCCCATGCCTGGGCGAGGACGTCCGAGTCGGTCGGCACGGACGTGAGCTCGGGTGCCGCGGGCACCTGGGCCGCCAGAGCGGCACGGTCCACCTTCCCGTTGGCGGAAAGGGGCAGTGCGTCCAGGAACACGACCGCGTGCGGAACCATGTGGTCGGGCAGCTTCCGCGCGAGTTCGCGGCACAGTTCCGCCTTCGAGGCCTCGGCGCCCGGGCGCGGTACGACGAATCCCACGAGCCGTCGGTCGCCGCGCGGGTCGCCGGTGAGGAGCACCGCCGCACGGTCGACGCCGGACAGGGCCTCCAGCGCGTGCTCGATCTCACCCAACTCGACACGGTAGCCGCGGATCTTCACCTGGTTGTCGACGCGTCCGAGGATCTCGATCGTGCCGTCGGGCAGCCAGCGCCCGAGGTCACCGGTGTCGTAGAGCCGCACGCCGTTGTGGTTCAGGAACCGCTCTTCGGTACGTGCCTCGTCCCGCCAGTACCCGGAAGCGAGACCCCGCCCCCCGATGAACAGCCGGCCCGCCACATGCACCGGACAGGGCTGCAGCCGGTCGTCGAGCGCCTGCACCGTCTGATTGGCGAGCGGACGTCCGTAAGGGATGCTCGCCCAGCCCTCGTCGACCTCGTCGACGCGGTAGGCGATGGACCAGATCGATGCCTCGGTCGCGCCTCCGAGGGACCAGACGGCCGCTTCCGGGGCGATGGCACGCAGACGCGACGGAAGCCTCAACGGGATCCAGTCACCCGAGAGCATGAAGGTCCGCAGATCGGGCACCGCGAGCTCCGGATCCGCCTCCAGCGCGTCGGTGAGCATCTGGGCGAGTGCTGGCACGGAGTTCCACACGCGGACCCCGTGGGCGTTCGCGGCACGTGCCCAGGACGCTGGATCGCTGCGATCGGCGGGATAGACCACCGCCGCTCCCAGCCTCCAGCTTCCGAAGAGGTCCCACACCGACAGGTCGAACGCGAGGGCCGAGAGGGCAAGCACGCGGTCATCCGCGCCGAACGACATCCGCCGGGAGATGTCGACGAGGGTGTTCACCGCCGCCTCGTGCCGGATCATGACACCCTTCGGTCGTCCCGTGGACCCGGACGTGTAGATGACGTACGCGAGGTCTCCGGGCTCCGGCAGACGGCGGGCCCGAGCAGGCCCGCAGTCCTCGAGGGCGATGCCCTCACCCCACGAGTCGCCGGTCCGAAGCACGCACTCCGGCCCCGCCTCGTCGAGGATCTGCCGGACGCGCTCCGCCGGCTGGGACGGGTCGACGGGCACGTACGCGGCCCCCGCGAACAGGACGCCCAGCGCGGCGACGGACTGCCGCCACCCGTGGGGCGCGACGATCGCCACCAGACCGCCGCGCGAGACCCCCTCACCGAGCAGCGCGGCCGCCACCTTCTCAGCCTCCGTGACGAGCTCGGCGAAGGTGAGCGTGCGTCCCCCGTCGATCACCGCGGGTGCGTCGGGTGTGCGCGCGGCCGTCGCCAGAACCCCGTCGACGAGCGTCTCACGCACCACCGGTGCTTCGGTGGCATTGGTCCGGGCCTGGAGGAGCCTCTGCGTCTCCGGAAGCAGCTCCGGCACCGGTCCGTCCCAGGGCTTGTCCACCAAGGTGCGCAAGAGAGCGGACCAGGCCTCGAAGAGCGCGTCGAGCACACCCGGCTCGAACATCTCCTCGACACTGTCCCAGTTGTAGTGCAGGGCACCGCGGTGCTCGTAGACCTGGAGGTCGAGCCACACCTGCGGAGTCTGGGAGATGCCGTGCACCAGCTCGCCCAGCCAGGACCAGTCGAATTCGCGGCCGAGTTCGGGCGTGGTGAGAGCGCTGGTGAAAACCACGGGCAATCCGGTCGCGTCGAGTCGTCCCGTCCGCCGTGCCAACTCGCGCGCCAGGTGGACACCGGAAACGGAACCGTGTGCCAGTTCCTGCCACAGCCGCGCCTGCACATCACGCGCATGTCGCTGGAAGGTCTCCCACTGGGCATGCATCGCGTGCGGCAACACCGAGGTGAAATCGCCCAGCAGTTGGTTCACATCCGAGTGAACGGGAAGCCGCCGGAAGACGGTCACATTCAGAGCCAGCTTGTCCTCGGTACTCCAGCGGGCCAGCACCCATCCGAACGCGGCGAGCAGTGACGCGGAAGGGGTGACGCCACTCCGGCCGGCCCGCCGCTGGAACTCCGCCCAGGCTTCCGGTTCGAGCAGCCCGTGACGCCGGGTGAACCCGGTGCCGGTACGGCGTGCGAGAGGAAGCCGAGGGGCAGCAGGAAGCTCGTCGAGTTCCGCGCGCCACCAATCCATGTCCGCCTCGTCGGGCGCGCCCTCCGTACTCATGACGTAGTCACGGAAGGTCAGCTCGAGCGGCGGGGCATCCCGCGAGGGCTCGTCGTAGAACTCCCGGAGCTCATCGAGCAGAAGGACGCGCGACCACGCGTCGCAGACCCAGGCGTCGAGACCGACGTGCAGACGGACTTCGTCCCGCAGAAGGCTCGCCCGGACCTCGATGAGCGGCCACTGTTCGAGCGGGCGGACCCGGTGGCCCATCTCCCGCCGCCAGGCACGCACGCCGGCTTCGGGGTCGGACGCCTCCCGCAGGTCTTGGACGACGATCCGGAACGGCGGGGTCTCACGCAGCACCTGCTGGCGGCCGTCCTCGGTGGCCACGGTCCGAAGGGAGGGATGCCTGTCGACAAGACTCCTGAACGCCCTTTCCAGACGCGGCAGATCCAATGCGGGATCACAGCTCAGTTCACGATAGGTCTGGGCAGCGGCACCGCCGAGCTCCAGGAAGTCGCGCCGGCCGACCCAGTAGGCCTCCTGCACCGGGGTCATGGGGAACGGTTCATAGGCATCGTCCGGAGCATGAACGACATCCGGCAGCTTGCGTGCGGCCTGTCCCGACGAGGACAGCCCGCGCCGGACCAGCTCGCGCGGCGTCCTGGCCTGGAGAATCTCCGCGAGGGGAATGTCCCGGCCCAGCGCCCGCCTGATCGCGGCCGCAAGCTCCAGCGCCTTCAGCGAGTGACCGCCGTGGGCGAAGAAGTCGGCGTGCATGTCCAGCTCGGGTTCGCCGAGCGTGGTCCGCCACGCCTCGAGGACGGCTGCTTCCAGCGCGTCGGCGGGGAGTTCCGCGGCGACGGGGACGTCGTTCACCACGACGGGCAGCGCCCGCAGGTCGACCTTGCCGTTCGCGTGTACGGGAAGCGTGTCACAGGCCATGGCGCGTTCGGGCACGAGTGCGGCGGGAAGCTGGTCGGCGAGCTCGTCCCGCAGCGAGCTCCACGGACGGTCGGCGACGAACCAGGCGATGAGACGGTGATCACCGTCGGGGGACGGCTCGGCACGCACTGCCGCCTGGCGCACCCCGATGAGCCCGGAGAGCATGTCGGCCACCTCGGCGGGGTCCACGGCCACGCCGTGCACCTTCACCTGGCGGTCGCCTCGGCCGAGGATCTCGATCACACCGTCGGGGCGCACGCGACCGAGGTCACCGGACCGATAGGAAATCTGGCCGCTGCCCAGGGGATCAGGGATGAAGCGCTGCGCCTGTGCGACGGGCTCGTTGGCGTAGCCGTTAGTGGCGAAGGGCGTTCTGATGAGGATTTCGCCCGGCTCGCCGACACCGCACGAGGTTCCGGCGGCGTTGAGGAGCATGACGGCCGTCTGCGGAAGCGGACGGCCGATCGGCTGGACGCCCGGCTCCGGCTGCTCCGGCACCCGGAAGAAGATCTTGGTCTGGGTGGTCTCCGAGGGACCGTAGAAGTTCAGCACTTCGTAGTCGCCGGGAAAGTGCTCACGGAACCGGGCGACGAGGGTGTCACTCAGGGGCTCACCGGCGAAGAAGACACTGCGCAGGGCGGGCAGAGGAGTCGGTTCCGTGGTTGCCAGCCAGCTCTTCGCGAGGGTGGGGACGAGGTGGAGCCGGGTCACTTCCCGGCCTGTCAGGAGGGGCATGACGTGTTCACCGCTCACCTCGGCGGGATCGGGCAGGAGGTGCAGGACCCCGCCCGAGGTGAGTGGGAGCCACACGTCGCGCAGCGACATGTCGAAGGCCAGATTGGTCAGCAGGACAAAGCGGTCCTCGTCACCCACTTCGAATTCCTGCCGCTGCCAGCCGAGGAAGTGCGCGATGCCGCGGTGGGTACCGACGATCGCCTTGGGCGTGCTCGTCGAACCGGTGCTGAACACGACATAGGCAGGCCCGGCCGGGTCGGCGGGGACGATCTCACCCACAGCCTCGGCGATCTCCACAACCGTGCCGAGCTCGGCGTCCCGCTCGTGATGACCGTCCGCTCGTACGACGACGGCGGCCGACGCCTCTCGGACCATGGTCGTGAGCCGACCCGGCGGAAGCCGGCGGTCCAGGTGGAGCACGGCTCCGCCAGCGAGCATCGTGCCCAGAGCGGCCGCGACCGTGTCGAAGCCGGCACTGCCCAGTACTCCGACGATATCGCCGGGACGGGCCCCGGCGGCCTGGAGGGTGCCCGCGACCTGAAGGGCGCGCCTCTGAAGGTCACCGTAGGTCCACGTGGTGCCCTCGCGTTGCAGAGCGACCCGCTCCGCTGCGACGGCCATGACGGCGCTGGGAATCAGCACCATCTCCGGGGTCGGCAGCGGACCTGCCTGAATGGGGAATCGGAGCTCGGCCCGCGCGGTGCGCAGTGGCCAGCCCAGACATTGGCTGCCTGGGGCACGCACAAGCTCGCCGAGGGCGAGTTCGACCTGGTCGACGAACTCCTCCGCGGCCTCGTCGTCCATGAACGAACACTGGCGGAGCAGGACGAGGCGCAGACCTTCGTCTTCGACGGCCGTGATGGTGAGGGGGATCTTGGCCTCGGGTGGGCACTCGTCCAAGGAGGTTCCCTCGATGGTGATTGCGCCCACCCTGGCCGGCACGGCCAAGTGGTCGAGCACCACGTCCACGTGAACGGACTCGCGCGGCAGTCCGAGGCGGGACTGCAGGGACTCCAGCGGCAACGAGGCGTGCCCACGCAGTTGCTGGAGCTCCTGCGTGAGCTGCCGCACCAGTTCGGTGCCCGTGGTCTCGTCCGAGACGCGTGCGAAGGCACGCTGTACGGAGACGAGGCAGCCGACGGTGCGCGTCCACGGCGGAGTGCGGTTGGCGAAGGGCACCCCTACGGCGACCTCACCTTGCCCACTGACGCGGCACAGCACGACCGACAGGGCCGCCAGCACCAGCGTGGCCACCGTGGTGTCGAGATCCCGTGCCCGCTGCTTTAGCGCGTCGGCGTCAGCGATACGTCGCGAGGTGAGCCCCGCGCCTTCGGCTCCGGGCCGGGTCCAGGGCAGTTCGACGCTGCCACGGTACGGACGAGCACGCCAGAACGCCAGGTCGTCGGCATCGTCGCCGGCGGCCAGCGCCTTGCGCTGCTCGGCTGCCCAGGCCAGTCCCGAGGGCGGAGCAGGGGGAAGCGGCCGACCCGCGAGAAGGGCCTCCAGCTCCTCGATGAGGATCCGCACCGACCAGCCGTCGATCACCCGATGGTCCCAGGAGAGCTCCAGCCGGTCCCCGTCGCGGCGCATGGTGAAGGGCCGTCCCGAGGTGAAGTCGGGCCGTCCCCCCACGGGTGTCCAGGCCACCCGCCGCTGGCGCCCCTGCGTGTTGGGGCCGCTCGTGGCGAGTGCGGGATGCCGGTGGACCAGCGTGGCGACTGCCGACGCGACATCGGCCCTTGGGGGCACACCAATGGTCACCGAGACCGGAGGCAACCCTGAGGGGGACAACTGCGACAGCAGCCACAGTCCTTCCTGCTGAAGGGAGAGGGGTGCCTCGTCCGGCTCCGGAAACGCCTCCCCGGCCTTGGGTGCCCGGGCAACGAGTTCTGCCTGGGCCTCGAGCGTGCCTGCAGCGAGCAGTTCGACGGGCGACACATGAACACCGTGACGCTCTGCGACACGAGCGGAGAGCTCGACGGCCAAAACGCTGGCGCCGCCCGTAGCGAAGAAGCTCGCCTCCGCGGATTCGACCCGCACACCGAGCAGTTCCTGCCACAGGTCGGCGAGCAGTTGCTCCTCCGGGCCCGAGGGTGCCCTCCCGGCCCGGCCCTCGGTCCACCGGTGGACCGAGGGGAGCTCTCCGGCCTCCCACGCCGACCGGCACGCACCGCGCTGGAGCTTTCCACTCGTCGTGCGCGGCAGCGCACGGCCCCGTAGTACCACCACTTCGTCCGGTTCGAAGGCGATCGCGGCCCGGAAGGCTCGACGGACCTGGTCCACCACTTCGTTGGCGGCGCCGCGTGCTTCGAGGGCCAGTACGAGGCGCTCCGGCTCTCCGGGGACCGAGAAGGCGCATGCAGTCAGGACGCCCTGGACCTCTTTTGCGATCATTTCGAGGTCGTGCGGGTGGTGGTTCTCGCCCCGCAGGATGACCAAGTCCTTGGACCGGCCACGTACGTAGAGCTCTCCGTCACGGAGGATGCCGAGATCACCGGTGCGCAGCCACCCCTCCCGGCCGTCGCTCGTCCGCAGACCGCAGTTGTCGCTTCCCGACGGACCGTGGTAGCCGTCGGCGACGCTCGGTCCGCGGACCCAGATCTCTCCGGTCCCTTCGGCCGGAGTGCCCGTCTCGTCGACGATGGCCACTTCCTCGACCGGCTGACCGCAGCTCACGCCATGCTCCGTCACACGGGGGGCCTTGCCGACGGCATGGCAGGAGACAAGCAGCGTCGACTCGGCCAGGCCGTAGCAGGGCGTCAACGCACTCGGCCGGAAGCCATGACGCGCGAAAGCCTTGGAGAATCGCTCTAGAGTTCGAGCAGAGATCGGCTCCGAACCCGTGAATGCGACACGCCAACGGCTGAGGTCGACGTTCCCAAGGCGCGCCGGGTCGATCCGGTCCGCACACCAGGCGTACCCGAAGTCGGGCCCCCCGCTTGTGGTAACGCCGAAGTCAGAGATCGCGCGCAGCCACGCACTCGGATCACGGACGAAGTGCTCGGGGGACATCAGGACGACATGCAGCCCCATGCGCAAGGGGTGGAAGAGGTTGCCCACCAGGCCCATGTCGTGGAATAGCGGCAACCAACCGCCGACCACATCGGTCTCATGCTGGTCGAACGCCCGCTCCATGGCCGCGAGGTTTGCGTCGATATTCGCCGTCCGAACCCGTACACCCTTCGGTTCGGAAGTGGAACCGGACGTGTACTGCAGTACAGCGAGGTCACCGACTTCGATCCGCAGGTCCGGCTCACTCTCCAGATCGGGAAGTACCGCTGAGGCAACCGAATTTCGGCTGAAAGTGAGCGTGCAGCCAGCGTTCTTCGCGATCTGTGCCAGGCGGGCCTCGTTCCGCGGACCCGGGTTCGCCGGGGCGGGAACCGCGACACGGCCGGCCATGAGCACGCCCACCAGGGCCGCGACCAGATCCGGACTCGTGGGAAGTGCCACGAGAACCCGGTCGCCGGGAGCCGTCTTCCGTCGGACCTGAGCCGCCACACTGCCCGCGCGACGGAACAACTCGGCCCTTGTAAGGGTGCGCGGTTCAGAATCAGCAGTGACAAACGTTACGGCAGGCGCCTCCGGACAGCTTTCCAAGTGCACCAGAGCATTGTTCAAAAACGTCACAAAAGCCCCCCAAGGCATGCATTGATGACCAGTTCGGTGACGGCTGGATCTTCCAGGACCGCCATGTGCGCTCCGGGATGGCGAAACAACTTCACCGCACCATTGGTGTGACTTTTCCAACGCTGAATTCCGACTTCGTCGAGGTCGTCCTCGACACCGGCAAAAACGAAGAGCGGCATGTCGATCGACTCACCGATTTCTTCGGGAAAACTGTCGACCAGCGCCAGATCTCCGCGAAGTGGGGGCAGGAAAATGGAAAGAAATTCCGGAGCGTCTAGGATCTGCGGCGGCACCGCGCCCCAGCGCTTATGCACCTCAATCGCGAACTCGTGGTCCGGCAGCCCCAGAACGTCGCCGTGCGACCTCGAGCCGGACCCCGGCGCAACCTCCCCCGAGACCACCAGGGCGCGGACCGTGTGCGGGGCGGCAGCGCACAGCCCACGGGCGAGCAGCGCTCCGAGGCTGTGGCCGAACACCACGGTCGGCAGCGGCGGCAGGGCGCGGTACGCGGCGCACAAAGCGTGCATCGCATCCGCCGCGGACGTCAGCGGCTGCTCGGCCAGCCTAGTCTCACGCCCGGGCAGGCGCCCGACCCGCAGGTCCACGTCGTCGGGCAGGAGAGAGCGCCAGCCGAACCATGCCGCCGTACCGCTTCCCGCATGAGGGAGGATCAACAGCCTCCTCGTGGCCGCGGCGCCGGTTGGCGGAGCGGCCGGCAGCCATATGTCGGGGTTCATCCTGCCGCCCGTCCGTACGAGGGAAGGTCGAGAGGCCATGCCGTGCGCTGACGGTTGGTGCGGAGCACGTCGTCCGCGACCAGTCGCCACGCCTCGGACCGGCGCACTCCAGCGACGGCGAGGCGCTCGTTCAACCTTTCGGTCTCGAACGCCGTGACGTCGGGCGGAAGGGGCATGTCGCCCGGGTCGAGGATGCGAACAGCACCGGTGAGGTCCCTCGCCGAGACCATCCGGCCGGCGTTGAAGCTGCTCGGGGAGAAGGGCACGTCCAGGTAGCCTCGCGCGAACGCCTGCTCGACGCATGCCGCCAAGTCTCCGGGGCAGAGGGAGAGCACTGCTTGCAGCAACGCGCGGACCGACGCCTCGATTCGGGCGGCCTCGGCCGCGTCCGGGACATAGGCGGAGCGATCAGCGTGGTCCACGCCCCAGGCCGCTAGCGCCAGGGCCTGCGCGTTGTCGCCGACGGCTGGGATCCGTGTTGCTTCGCAGGCCGTCTTGACGACGATGCGGTCCGCATTGGCCAGAGCAGCGGTCTGGGCGGACATCCGGATGAGTTCCTCGGCATCGTCTGGATGCCGAGGAAAGGCACCCATGTACTGGTGGAACACCGTGGCGACACGGACCTGCCCCCCGCCTCCGAGCAATTCCCGGCCCAGCACTCCCATGACACGTACGGCAGCGATGTCCTGGGCGCGGCAGCCTTGTTCGGCATAGGCGAGTGACACGGAACGGACGCCTGCTTCGACCGCCAGCATGCCCTCCAGCAGATTGGTGGTGATGGCCACGCACGGGGGTAGGAGGGTCGCGGTCAACGTGCCGAAGAATTCTCGGTCGAGGACCACGCCGAGCTCGGCGTACCGACCCGTGAGCCGGTCCACGTACCTCCACCGGTCGATGGACACGGAGAGCGGAAGCTCCGCGTAATACGGGATGTTGTAGCAGATCGCCCCGCCCTCGAAGGCGGTCACTCCTCCGGCGTAGCTCAACTCGGCCAGCAGACGGGGGTCACGCGCGCTGTGGCGGGTCTGCAGGGGCACAGGGCACTCGGCGCTGATCCGCCTCAGGGTCTCGACACCATGGTTCACCACGGGGAATCCGTTGAGGTCCCCCCGGTCGGTCATCGCGCGCTCCGCCGCCGCGTACCGCCCGTCCCTGGTCAGCGAATCGACCTGGAACGACAGCACATCGGCGCCAGCCGCGTGCAGTTCGGAGAAGAGGCGCTGCTGGTTCCCGCGGCCGACCACCCCCGATCGCGGGTGCAGCAGCGGGCGCGGAGCAGCACCGTGCAGCTCCGCAAGTGATGGCCGGTCCGCGAGTACAGCGGCGTTCTCCTGGATGTCCCGCGCCGCCTCGCCCGTGGGCCACTGGCCGAGTACCGCGTCCCGTCCTTGGATCAACGGTTCGGCACGGCGGCTCGGTAAGGAGACGACCCCTCGGCGCTTCAGTGGCCGGCCGGCCAGGTCCTGCCGCAGCGCGGCCACGACTTCCTCCGCCTCGACGAAGTCCGCATACACACGGGTGAACCCGAGCCTTTCCAAGGCTTCGGTGTTCCCGTCGATCGTGGGGTGACCGCCCAGGTACCAGAGGCAGGATCCGGGCAGCCCCTCGACATCACGCAAGTAGTGCCCTGCGTGACCGTCCATGTTCGACACCAGCACTGCGTCACAATGCGCTGCGGCGGCAGCGAAGCGCTCGAAGTCGTTCTGGATCCCCATGTCATGGATCTCGAACTTCGCTGCGAGCAGAGCGCGTTTGAGTACGACGAGTCCGACGGAGTGGCTGTCGGCGCCGAGTCCGCCGACCGCCAACGTCGCCGCCCCGGCGCGGCGTGCATCCAACAACTGCGACTCCCATCAATGATCTCTCAGCCGACCAGAGGGACGCGCATCCACCGGCCGAAGGACCTGCGAATCAGACAGTGGAACTGCCATCGTCGTCGCACCAAGACCTGGGCAACCCACGGTCGACGCCGCGCAGACACGAACAAACAGCGATCCCCCCATCGTCCGGCACGCAAGCGTACGGGCGAGTTCCACCGCAAGGACATCACTCCAGTGATATGGCCCTCCTTGACCGCCGGTTCGGGCGGGCACAGGCAAGGCCCATCCGGTCCCAGGCATGCTGGAGTTGGGATGCCGGCGGGTGAAGGACGCGGACAAACTGTCCGCAGGCAAATCACAGCTGGCTCTTGACGCGGCAGCGGACGACACTCTTGAACGCTGACCGATTCTTACATTATGTCGGATTGGTCCACCTGGCGATGCCCGTCGTGGAGTCGCTGGCGAGGCGCCGCTAAAGGTGTCGGGCAGACCAGGCGACTCACGGCAGACGGCCAGCCACTGTCGGCCCTGTTAACTCTTAGTGGCCAACTCCACAGGACTGTGCATTATCCGTACGCTGAACCGAGTGCCGCATCGCGAAGGGACCGATCCGCCCATGAGTGACAACCTGATGCTGGGAGACAGGCTCCGCATAGCCCGCCGAACGCGGAAGCTGTCCGCTGCCCAGCTGGCACAAAAGGTCGCAATCTCTCCTAGCTACGTTCAGAAGCTCGAGTCCGGCAAGCGGAAAGCATCACCTTCGCTGCTCTTGGCGCTCGCCAAGGCATTGCACTTCGGGCCGGAGGTGCTGACCGGCCAGCCCTACTACGGGGAGCCGGAGGCTGAAGACGGCGTCCACGCGGTGGTCCCCGAGCTGCGCCGCATCTTGCTCTGCTTTGACACTCCCGACGAGTTGGAGATCGCCCCGCGCCCCCTGCCTGTGCTCGCCTCCGAAGTCGATCAGATCTCGGCCCTTCGGAGGGATGCCCGCTACGCCCCCATGGGCCCCTTGCTCCCCGCGATCATCACAGAGCTGACCCACGTGGCGCTCGGGGGGCGCAATGAGGAACAGAGCAAGGCCTTCTGGCACCTGGCTCGGGCCTACAGGGCCGTGAATTCGCTCGCCCACAAAATGGGCCACCACGACTTGTCGAACACCGCGCTGGACCGCGTAGCTTGGGCCGCAAGGAAGTCCGGCGATCCACTGATGCAGGTCACATCCGGGTACCTCGTGGCCGGCGCCATGCTGCGCCAGGGAGCCTACACATCGGCACGTCGCAAGCTCCTGGGTTTGCGGGAAGAACTGGAGCGGCTCCAGCCAGAACGATCCTTCACCGATGACGCGCTCGCAGTGGACGGAGCGCTGCTGCTGAAGCTCGCGGTGCTGGAGGCTCGAGAGAACAACCCGGACCGTGCGAACGGGTACCTCCGAGAGGCCGAGGATGTAGCTCGCCTGGCTGGGAACCGTGACTCCCTGGCCTACGAGACTTCGTTCGGCCCGACGAACATCCGGATCCATGACGTGCACGCAATGATCGACATGGGTGACACGGAGCAAGCCCTTGCACGGATCTCCGAATGGGCGCCCGCCCCTGGAGGGGAGTGGGCGCCGCCCGCGACCACGGTGGGCGAGCGGTCGAGTCACCATTTCATTGACGTGGCTTCGGCGAAGCTCGCGATGGGCGACCGGGCCGGGGCTTTTGGCGACCTACGCAGGGCGCGCAAGATCGCGCCGAACCACACGCGGTTCCACCCCTCGGTTCGAGAGACGACCGCTGCGTTGTTGCGGATGGACGCTCACCCTTCCAATGAGCTGTCCGCCTTTGGCAGTTGGGCAGGTCTAGCCGCAATCTGACAGGCTGTCAAGCGTCTGCACAGAGACTTCCCCGCACAATCTGTCCGCGCAGGCCGCTTGCTGAGTGGAATGGTCTCCTCACACGTTGTTGTGAGGAGGCCATTTCCATGTCCGACGCCAATCCAGCAGCTCGCGCGCTACCGCCTCGCTGGATGCCCACCGGCGAAGAGACCGAGCTGTGCTCAGCAGGCGTGTGGTGGGATGCCGTCCGCGCCATGGAAGCCGTAGGCCGACGGGCCATCGAGATCCTCAACCAGGGTGAAACGCCGGTCGGCCCCGTGATCCTGGACCACGAGGGGCCAGAGCCTCGGCTGTACTTCCTGGTCCCCGCGGGCACTGCGGCCCACTGGAAGGAGCCGGGAACCGTCGCTCTTGGGCAGACGTGTCACGTCGTTGTACCGCCCGCCGACAACACGCATCCTCCAGGACTGCACTGGCACGTCTTCCCCAGCGGGCCACGATCGCTGACTCCAGCCGATGCGCTTCTCCACGCGCTGAGCAAGGCGCGTAGGGAGCGGCGAGGACCGGCAGAGGAAGCCTCCGCCTGATGCCCCGTGCCTCGAGCCCGTCCCGCCTTTCGCCAGAGCCTGTGCATCCTGCCTTCACTGGGAGCAGCCTCTTGTCAAGCATGCGGGCTGCGGGATATCCGGCCCTCTGGGGTCCTGCCGACCGGATCGATCGGCAGCACACGGACGGCTGCGCTAATCGACGCATGGGCCGTGAAAACGCGAGTGCAGGCCCTTCCGGCAGGCCGCGGCATCCGCTGTCTGACGCGCCCTCATGGACCCTATGTCGTGACCACCTGATTGGAGTGCGCCTACGGCGAGATCCGGTTAGACGTGCCCTCTCGGATTGGTGCCTGCGATGCAATCTGACGCTGGAGGTGGCCACTTGACCGCCCTCTCTATTAACACGCCAGCCAGTGGGACACACAGGACCGGAGGAACTGCGACAAGCACCTCCGGGCCTTGGAGCCACACACCTGTACCTGATCGCAGTACAGAAGCAGAGTCAGGGCGACGCGACCGACGGTGTCAACTCTGCCACTGTGTTCTTAGCCGATATAATGAGGAGCCATATTGCAGTGGCTGCTCCCGCAGTGCGCGTAGTAGGCCCCAGCCGGCGCCCTGCGTGCCAACCGAGGTATGGGCACGCGCCGACGTTCAGCGAGCCCTGTTCACCCGCGACTTCGGCAGGCTATGTCATCTCGTGCGAATAGCAAGCGATTTACGCCAGAGCGACATGGCTGACCTCACCGGGCTCAGTCAGGCCTTCTTATCCATGCTGGAGTCAGGAGCACGAAGACTGACAAACATCGACAAGATTGTCGAGCTACTTGACGGGCTCAATATTCCGGTGGAACTCACCGGCCCCATGCTCAGAATGCCGAATTGGATGCACGATCCCGACAGCTGGCGTGGTTAGGAAAAATCACGAAGCCCAGCCCTGGCTCAAGGCGAGTCGGCCAGCCCGGTGTACTCGGCGCTGCTCAGTGATCCACTGCTCGACCTGATCCACGGAATCCGGGACTGGCCGGTGCGTGGTGTCGAGCAACTGAGTGCACCATCGGGGGTCGTCGGCATTCCATCCGGTCCAGCGGTGCCAGGCCATCTCGGGCCAGCCATCATCGACGATGACGTGAGGCCGGTGACGGGGG
Organism: Streptomyces sp. NPDC047042; assembly: GCF_040644035.1. Taxonomy (NCBI): domain Bacteria; kingdom Bacillati; phylum Actinomycetota; class Actinomycetes; order Kitasatosporales; family Streptomycetaceae; genus Streptomyces; species Streptomyces sp. NPDC047042. The sequence continues at coordinate 49,016 of NZ_JBEYVP010000046.1, forward strand.
TCGAGAGCGTGCTTGCGGTGCCACTCTGCCCAGCCAAGGAAGGCGTCTACGGCCTGGGTGTCCCACCGCCCGGGGTCACGATTGGCGAGACGAGTGCGCCGGATCTCGTCTGCGACGTCGACCAGGCACACAGCGATGCCGTCCAACAATGGGGCGGAGGGCGCGGCCAGTACCTCACCCAACGGGGACTGTCCGGTGAAGAGCAGATCGATGCCCCGCTCCTGGTACTCCAGCGCGCGATGCAACCACATCTCGGTCATGCGTTGGCGCCAGCGCCTGTCGGCATCCTCCGGCACGCTCATTTCATCGAAGTCGTGCACGGCGATCTTCCGGAGCCTGTCGGCCGCGGCATAGGCGAGTGTCGTCTTCCCCGAGCAGCTGGACCCGGTGAGTTTGAACAGCACCACGCCAGGGTGCCAGTACCAGTGCATCTTCCTCGACCGGTTTCTTCGGGGCCTTGCGGGTGCGATGTTCGGACCGGTCGGGACGACGCGTTCCGGGGCATGCACCTGCACGGCCGGGCCTGGCCTCGGACCCACAGTCGGAGTAGGCGGAAGGAGGCGGCGCCTGACAGCGTCCTGGTGCCTCGCCCCGTCGGAAAACCACGGGCGCAGTCCGTGAACGCGCGGGATCATTAGGCATGCGCCCGGACGACTGGTACCTCACCGATGACGTCGACAGCTTCCTAGCCCGCGCAGCAGACTTCCTGCACTCGCGCCCCGCCCTGCACACCATCCCCCTGACGGTGACCGAGGCGCTGCGTACGCGCGGACCGCACTCATACGGTGCCGAAGACCCCGTCTTCGGCGTCCTGGAGAGGGTAGGCGAAGTCCGCGCGACCTACTTCCGTACCCCGCCCCGCCGCCTGAACCTCACCCCCCTCACCCCCGACGAGTCTGACGCCCTCGCCGCCCACCTGGCCGGCCTCGGCCGCCCCCTCCCCGGCGTCAGCGCGGACCGCGACACTGCCGCCGCCTTCGCTGATGCCTGGCAACGGCTCACCGGCGCGACGCCGACGCTCCACGAGCGTCAGCGGCTATACCGCCTCGGCACGCTCACCGCGCCGGAGCCGCGTCCGGAGGGCCGGGGCCGGGTCGCGGGCGAGCAGGACCGCGATCAACTCATGCTGTGGTACCGCGAATTCGCCGCATCCCTCGGAGCAGCCCCCTCCGCGGACGCCGGCTCCTGGGCCGACACGCGCATCGCCAACGGACGCGTCACGTTCTGGGAGACCCCGGATGGCACCCCTGTCTCCATGGCGGGCGTGACCCCGATGGTTGCCGGCCAAATCCGGATTGCCCCCGTCTACACCCCGGCCCACCTGCGCGGCTGCGGCTACGCGGGCGCGGCCACGGTCGAGGTCAGCCGGGCGGCGCTGGCGGCGGGCGCGGCGGAGGTGCTGCTGTTCACGGACCTGGCCAATCCCACCAGCAACGGCCTGTACCAGCGCATTGGTTATCGCCCGGTGACGGACTTCGCGGTGTACGACTTCTAGGTAGATCCAGCGGATCGCGGACGAGCCAAACGTAATCGCCGCCGTGGTGACGGTATCTTGGAAAGTGTAGGCTCTCTTGTCGTAGCGGCAGCATCGTCCCGGTTGCCTTCAGGCCGCACCCCATTGGGCTTGCTTTTCCCCGTTTTTCAGAGTTTCGATGCGATACGAAAGCTGCTTGGCGGCATTCATGTCACCGTAATCCGCTCGTCGGATGAAGGAGCCGAGGGTATGTAGTTCTCGGATTCCGACCAGGACGGAGAGCCCTGGCCACTGCCTGATGTCGTATCCGTAGCGGAGACTGAAGTCATCCAGTTCCGCAGAAGTACGTCCGAATCGCACTCCTTGGAAGGTGTTGGCCAAGTCGATCTCTCGCGGACCGAAAGCGGCTTCGTCCCAGTCTCCAAGCCTGATGCCCTGGGCGTCCCAGAGTGTGTTGCCTGGGTAGGCGTCTCCGTGGATATGCCCATGCTCCAAGGGAAAATCCAGCTCTCCGTAGGAATTCAGGAGTTCCTGCCTGCGCTCCTGGAGCCACGCACGCTGGTTCGGTGCCAGGTAGCTGCTAGATTCCACAGCAGCCTTGAGCGAGGCAAGCGGTTGGTACCGCGGCAGTGTCATCGGCGGAGACGGAAGGGAGTGCAGATTTCTGAGCAAATCACCCAGTCGTCCGGACGGTGGGGCCCCGTGTCCGGACTGTGGGTAGTGCCGCCAGAAAGTGACAACGTATGGCTCGCACGCCAGCGGCTGGGGAACATCCGCGGGCTCAGTCGCCGGAAAGTTGTTAGCGACGAGCCAGCGCGTGACGGAGACGGCCGTTGCGAGTCGGCGCTGCTGCGAGATGGGGCTGACACGCACCACAACGCCTTCTGCGGCAAGAAGGAACACAGAAGTGGCATGGTGGTGAAGCGAGGCGAGGGAGCGGTCTGCCAGGCCTGATGCCCGGCAGGCCATGCGTGCAGCGGACTCGGGAGAGACCGTCATTTTCATGGGGTGAGGGCCTTCGCTCTGGTGTCCATCGCCTGGTATCCGCGGGTGACATCTGCCAGCTCGCGAGCAACCCGGCTCCCGGCGAACCGCCGGTCTTCGAGAAGCCTGGTTACTCCTTGCACGGCGTCCCCGAGCTGTCGGATACGACGGTCCACTGGTAGTTCGAGGATAGGTTGGAGCTGCTCGCCGGCCCCCTCGATTTCCCCAGCTGCGATGCGTGCTGTGGCGATGTCGAGGCGCGCCAGCGCCTCGTCGCCGTACGATCGCTGCTCCTGTGGGCCCATCTCGTACAGATCGATCGCTGCGGCGGCGTGCTGTTCGGCCCGCTGGTATTCACCAAGAAGAGCGTACGTCCCACCGATGTAGTACTCCTGCTTGGCTTCAGGGAAAGTGAGCAGCCCTCCAAATCGGGTGAGCCCGTCGGGGTCCGTGCGCTGCTCGCGGGCACGCTCGAGTTCCTTGAGCGCGGCCTCGGCCGTGCTCCGGTTTCCGATGCGTGCCGCGGCCCTGGCCTGGATTGCTGCGGTCCTGATCCGAGTCTCGCCGCCAGGGGCAAGCTGGATCGCTTGTTGTGCATACTCAAGAGCTGTATGCCGGTGAGTTGACCACTCTGCGATCAGTGCAGCTGTGCCCTTGACCCATGCCCGAAGGTCGTCGTGGTCGGCCTGTCCGGCGAAGGTCCAGGCTGTTTGGAGTTGGGCGAGCGCCGAGTCTTGGTCGCCCAGGTTCTGTGACGCGTGTGCGAGGAGGAGGCAACTCGTGCCGGCGAGGAGAAACAGCTCCCGGGTTTGGCCGGGGGGCTGGTGACCGCGCAACAGCGCGAAGAGTCGGTCTCTCGTCGTGAGGAGATCTCGGAAGATCGGGTGCAGAGGAGTGTGAACGTAGTCCGTCGCAATCCTGACGATCTTAGTCTCTAGCCCCTCAAGTTCGACGTCGCTTACGTTGCTCCTCGTGATCTCTTCCGTGAACTGGAGCGACTGAGCCGCAGCTTGTGCCGCGAGTTCGAGCAGATCCGCTGCCTGCTGCCTGGCTGCAGCCTGGAGGTCGACGGAGGATGGTCCTGGGAGGGGAAAGGGCGTCGGACCCAGATGGTGCTCACGGAACGGTGGGGGGAGCAACATATCGGGTGTTTCGATGCCCCTGAGGAACTTGGCGACCTTGTCGAGGTTCGTTAAGCGGCGGGTTCCTGCTTCGAGCATGGACAGGAAGCCTTGACTCAGTCCGGTCATGTAAGCCATGTCGCCCTGGCGGAGGTTCGCCCGCTCGCGGATGAGGCGGCTTGCATGGCCAAAGTCCCATGTAGCGATGGCAGTTTGGACTTCCACATCGCGCCAGACCTGGTCCGGGACGCGGCGTTGGAGGTGGATGTCGAGGCGCCTGTCGCGTGTGCACGCGGCACACCAGTCTTCAGCGTTGTACTGGCTCAATCGGCATCCGCAGCCAGCGCATACGCGAGCGTGCCTGGGCATCGCACCCCCGTTCCTCGTCTGCGTCAGACAGCGTAGGTGTGGGTACGCCGTGCCGGTATCACTTATGTAATACGCGCAGTTGAGGCGCTCTCTGGGCAGTCGCCATCAGCAGCGACCCTGGGTTGTTGTGGTGATCGCGTTCAGGAGTCGTGGCACGTCTTCCAGGCTGTCGAGAACGACGTCGGCTCCGGCCGCGGCAAGTTCGCCGGCGGTCGTCTTGCCGGTTGCGACTCCAATCACAGGAGCGCCGCCTTCAAGTCCAGTACGGACGTCTTCCAGGGAGTCTCCGACGATGACGGTGCTGGAGCGGGTGAAGGCTGTCCCGTACTTGGCCTGGGCGCGCTTCTGCGCGACGGCGACGAGGGCGGGGCGGTGTTCGTCGTCCGAGGAGTACCCGCCGATCTCTGTATCGAGGAATCCGTGGAGGTCGAAGGCTTCGAGCTTCAGCAGCGCGTTGGGCCGGAGGTTCCCCGTGACGACGGTGGGCAGGAGGTGCAGTTGCGAGTGGACCGCCTTCAGGGTCGCGAGGACACCCGGCATAAGGATGCCCTGCTCGCGCAGGTCCTTCGAGTGTGCGGCGAGGTGGTGTGGTAGGAGTTCCACCATGCGTGCCACCAGGTGGGGAACATCAGATTCCGGGACGCCATTGTCCAGAAGCAGTGACCGGATGGCGAGGGGCATGGTGACGCCGGTTCCCGGTACCGGCAGGTGCTCCGCGGGGCGTCCAACGATCTCGGCGAAGGTTTCGCGGTAGACCTGTCGGTCGATGTCGCCGACGTACAGCAGCGTGCGGTCGATGTCCCACAGCACGAGGATCTGCCGCGCCTCGGTCAAGTTCGGCTCCTTGTTGCCACCTTTTTTCTGCATCGCTCCAGTACGTCTTGAGCGTACGTGTTGTGGGCAACCAGGTTGAGGCGTCCTCGCCCCCGGCGAGTCATACGCCCGCCCCACCCACCACAGGAAGGGAAAGCCCCGACGTACTGGATGAGCAACGAGACCAGCAGACTGGGCCCATGGACGCAGGACTCGCCGCTCTGCTTGGTGCCGCCGTCGGCTCCCTTGCCACCCTCGGTGCCGCGATCGTGAACGGCCGGGCACAGGCACGATCACAACACGACCAGTGGCGCCGTCAGCACCGCCGTGACGCATACGCCAACTACCTCAGCGCCCTCCATGACCGCGACATCGCCATGGACGCCATCCTCGACGCACTGCGTTCAGACGACCCCGATCTACCCGACGTCGACGAAAAGATACGCCACTTCACCACCCTGGCCCGCGAGGTCCACCGCGCAGTCGAAGTTGTCATCCTCGAAGGGCCGGCTCCCCTCGTGGAAGTCGCCTCACGAGTCACCCACGCCTCCAACGATCTCTCACTCGTCATGCGGCGGATGGCCGAGAACGCCCATGCGGGAGACGCCACCCGTAGTGCCGAAGACATTGCCCTGGCCGCCGAAAGAGAACGGATCCTCTACCAAGCAGTCAAGGACTTCCGCCTCGCAGCCCGCAGCACCCTCGCCAACACGAACTGATACCCAGGCTCCGACCGGGCCCATCCGGCCGCCAACGTCTGGGTCGGACCAAACGTGTTCCGGCACTAGCTGATCCAGGCCGCGGGAGCGAGCGCAGGCGAAGCATAGGATGGCCGTGTTGTAGCTGCTCAGTTGGCCGCCTACCGGTCGAGCGTCGCAGCGGCTGCTGGATAGGTCATACCTCCCCGTGAGTGAGCCTACGCCACCTCACTTACTCCTGGCAGGGCGGGAATCACACAAGTGATATCACCCCCGGAATGTGTGCACGGGGCGCTTTGCCGCCAGTGTTGGAGCTCCCACAGCACGGCGCCGTGATGAACCGACCGAGAGCGTCATCAATCGGTCCCTCCTGTCGCTCGTCGCGCCACGGAAACACGAACCTGCCGATGATTCCCTCTGTCCGGAGTCCACGTTGTCACCCCCCAGACGAACAAGGTTGGCCTGCAGCCCGCTCCTGTCCCCCAGCGGTCCATCACAGTCGCCTCACCCGGCAGGAGCACACAGCCACTGGGTGGTGTTCGGTGGCCATTAGCATCTCCGCCGTCGTGCTCCTGGGCATTCTCGTTTTCGTCTTCGTCAAGAAGAGCGGGCTGAATGCCATGCACGCAATCGTATGCAGTCTCTTCGGATTCTTCCTGGCGAGTACGTCAATGGCCCCGAGCATCAGTCGGTTTGTTACCGGCGTTGCGGACATGATTGGCCAGATTCGCTTTTAGGGCGACCTGCTCACCTTGGCGAACCGCTTCGCGCCGCATGGAGCGATTCACGACTTCCACTCTGCGGCCCAAACCCAAATCCCCCTGAGGCTCTCGATGACACTCACCGCCCACCGGGAAGACACGCCGTGTCGAACTGTTCGTGTTCCTCAGGCAAGCAGCTCGCTTCCCCCTTCGGAACATCTTTCGCGCCGGTTCGAGGATGCGTAATGCGACTTGTGTACCACCCAGCCGGCCACGACGAAGAGTTGCGCGTGGCTCTCGTCGAGTTGGCGGCGGGGCGATGGAGAACGGCCGCGAAGCTGCTTTGGGACACCGGCACGCACTGGGCGCTGCGGACGTCGCGCACTCAGGTGTTGGCCGTGGCGGCAGCTCGGTCGGATGTGGTCGGTGTGTGGCTCGACGAGGAGCCCGGCAGTTACGACGCACAGGTGATGGGGGTTCGCGTAGCCGTCGAGCGGGCCCTGCGTGCGCACCGTCAACAACATTCTGGCACCTTGGAGTTGGAGTTCAGGGCCCGGCGGGAGGCGTTGCTCGCGGCTCGTCGCGTGCCGCAGGATCCGGTGCCGTGGGTGTGCCTCGTGGCGTTGGCACAGATTGACACCCGGCAGCTGCGTCATGAGCACCGTGCGGTGCCCTCCGAGCCGATGCTGCCGAGCGGTCCGTGGGGGTTGCTGTACGAGGTCAACCAGCGTGATCCGTACAACCGCGAGGCTTATCACCGCGTGCTGCAGTTCATGCTCGCCCTGGACGGACCGCAAGGCGCGTCTCTGGCCAGCATCTTCGACTTCGGGCGATGGGTGGCGTCACAGCGGCCCGTTGGGTCGCCGTTGTTGTTGCTGCCGGCGTACGCCCAGGTCGAGCAGCGGCGACGGTCGCACGCTGATCCTTTGTGGCGGCGGCAGTGGGCGCAAGAGTCGACGCTCGACTACACGCTCAATGCCTTTTACGACTGGTTCCGCAAGGCACCCGCTCGGGAGCGGTCGGTGGCCGATCTGAATCTTCTCGCCTACGCGCTGTGGGCGGGCCACCAATATATGGAAGCCGCCGAGGTCTTCGAGGCAATGGGCCCATACGCGGCTCGCGAGCCATGGGCCTCGGTGCATGACGGGGCCCCGGGGCCAGACCCCGGTTCCGCTCTGCTCCTGAGAGCGCGTGCAGAGTCCCTGTCCTTCGCCCGCACACATCGCCCCCGTACCCGACCCCATCCATAACCGGTTGGCATGATCCTGCCCACTTGCATCTCGAACCTTGGAGGATCCCCATGTCTCACTTGAGTCCTGGCCATCGCGCAACAGCCCGGAAGCCCGACGACGCGTACTTGCGGGAGCTCGGCTACGAGCCAGTGCTGACCCGGCGCATGGGGCCGTTCGGAAACTTCGCGATCAGCTTCTCCGTCATCAGCGTCCTGTCCGGCTGCATGACCCTGTACGGGTTCGGCCTGAACACCGGCGGCCCGTCCGTGATGCTGTGGGGCTGGGTCGTCGTAGGTGCCATGGTGATGTTCATCGGTGCCGGACTGGCCGAAGTGACTTCCGCCTATCCGACCTCCGGGGCCTTGTATTACCAGGCGGAGCAGCTCGGCGGCCGGAAGTGGGGCTGGTACACGGGCTGGCTCAACTTGCTGGGCCTGCTCGGTGCGATCGCCGGCATCGACTACGGGGCCGCGCTGTTCACGGGCGCCTTCCTCAACCTGCAGTGGGGCTTCGCGCCGACCCCCGGCAAGATCATGGTGATCTTCCTGTGCATCCTCGCCCTGCACCTCACGCTGAACCTGTTCGGAGTCCGGCTGGTCAGCATCCTCAACAGCATTAGCGTCTGGTGGCACCTGGCCGGCGTCACAGTGATCGTCGGCGCGCTGGCGATTGTGCCCTCCCACCACCAGTCGACGGATTTCGTGTTCGGCGAGTTCGTCAACAACACCGGCTGGTCCAGCCCCTTGTACGTGGCGGTGCTCGGCCTGCTGCTGGCCCAGTACACCTTCTGCGGCTACGACGCCTCCGCGCACCTGTCAGAGGAGACCACGGACGCCCAGGTGTCCGCCTCCCGGGGGATCATCCACTCGATCGGCTGGTCATGGCTGGCCGGGTTCGTGCTGCTGGCCGGACTCACCTTCGCGATCCAGGACTACGCGGGCACCGTGGGCACGGCAACCGGGGTGCCGCCGGCACAGATCTTCCTCGACGCCCTGGGCATGGCGGGGGCGAAGGCGCTGCTCCTGGTCGTGATCGTCGCCCAGCTGTTCTGCGGCAACGCGGAGACCGCGGCCGCCAGCCGGATGGTGTTCGCTTTCTCTCGGGACGGAGCGCTCCCAGGATCTCAACTGTGGCGGCAGGTGGATCGTCGTACCGGCACCCCGCGCAAGGCGGTGCTGCTGTCCGTGGTGTGCGCCGCGGTGCTGGCGCTGCCGAGTCTGTACAGCCCGGTCGCGTACGCGGCGATCACCAGCATCAACGTCATCGGCATCACCCCGGCGTACGCGATCCCGATCTTCCTGCGGGTCAAGAACCGGCGTCGGTTCAAGCCCGGCCCGTGGAACCTGGGCAGCTGGGGCGTGATGGTGGGCACGATCGCCGTCATCTGGGTGGCGTTCGTGACTGTCCTGTTCTGTCTGCCCCAAACCCGCCCCGACGGCGGCGCCCTCACCACGGTCGACACGTTCAACTACGCGCCGGTGGCCCTGCTCGTCGTGCTCGCGCTGGCGTGGGGGTGGTGGCACAAGCAGGGCAGCACGTACGAGGTGCCGGCCCAGAACTTCGACCGCTCGGCAGGCGAGTACGAAGACGAGGTCGTGTGATGACCACAACGAGCAACGGCACAGCCCCGCGCCTGGCCGTAGCGGCGGCTTCCGCATCGGGTGCGCGCTCGGAGAAGGCCCTGTCCCTGACCGACCTGCGCAACCTCGTGAAGGGCGGCGCGATCGACACCGTGCTGCTGGCCGTTCCCGATCTGCAGGGGAGGCTGAAGGGAAAACGGTACGACGCCGACCACTTCCTCAAGCGCGTCGCGCATCACGGTGCCGAACTGTGCGCCTACGTCTTGGCCACCGACGCTGAGATGAGCCCGGCGGACGGTTTCGCGCTGACCTCGTGGGACAGCGGCTACCAGGACCTGTCCGTACAGCCAGCCCTGGGCACTCTGCGCGTGCTGCCGTGGCTGCCGCGCACCGCCATCGTCCTCGGCGACGCCGTGCACCACGACGGATCCCCCATCGAGGTCGCACCCCGCCAGATCCTCCATCAGCAGCTGACCCGGCTTTCACGGCACGGCCTCCAGGCCAAAGCGGGAATCGAGACCGAGTTCACCCTCTACCAGGGCACGTACGCGGAAGCGGAACAGGCCGGGTACCAGCGCCTGCGGCCTGTGACGATGGAGAATCTTGACTACGCCCTCGACCACGGCCCCGCCTGCGACCGGTTCTTCCGCCGTCTGCAGCGGGCACTGGCCGGGGCCGGCATGCCCGTGGAGGCGATCAAGACCGAGGCCGGCCCCGGCCAGGTTGAGGTGACCTTCCCGTACGGACCCGCGCTCACCGCCTGCGACCGGCACCTGCTGTTCAAGCACGCGGCGCGCACGCTGGGGACGCGCGCCGGACTGGCGCCCACGTTCATGGCAGCCCCAGAGACCGGGTGGGCCAACGGCCTGCACCTGCACGTCTCGCTGTGGTCGAAAGCCCTCAGCCAACTCCACGCCCCTGACAACGGATACGAGCTGTCCCAGATCGGACGGAACGCAATCGCGGGGCTGCTCGCAGGGTTGCCGGAACTGGGCCCGTTCTATGCCCCGAACGTCAATTCCTACAAGCGATTCACGCCCGGCTCGTTCGCACCGACCATGCTCCACTGGGGCCACGACAACCGCACATGCGCTGTCCGCGTCGTCGGTCACGGAGAGGGCCTCCATCTGGAAATCCGTGTGCCGGGAGCGGATGCCAACCCCTATTTGGCACTGTCCGCGGTACTGGCGGCGATCGACCACGGCATCGAGCAACAGCTCGCCCTCGGCCCTGAAGCGGCTGGCAACGCCTACAGCGGGGGCGGCACCCCTGTGCCGCCCACCCTCGCTGACGCCCTGGCCGCCTTCCAGGAAAGTGCCCTGGCCCACGCCGCGTTCGGCACGGGAGTGGTCGAGCACTACGCCCAACTCGCCCGCCTGGAACTCGACCACCAGCAGCGCCTGGTCACCGATGCCGAGCGGCAGAGGTGGCTGGCCCGGGCCTGACGGTCAAGCCACTTGAGGGTCTCTGGCAGGGTCCTCCGTGCCGCGGCCCCTGCATGACCAGCTCAGACCGAGTTGTCAGTCCCCCGTGGCACACTCCCCATCCTCGCGCGAATACCAAGAGCACCCAATCAATCACCCTTTGCTATCGGGCTGGGTGGTTTGACCAATGGAAGGGCGCACTAAACGTGACCGATATGCCCAGTGCACTCCACCAGTTGGTGGAATCGGTGACCGACACCTACACCGTGGTTGCCGAGCACCCCCGGCCCGGCGACATCAGGCCATCGCTGTGGGAGATCAACGGACTCTGCGGCGAGCGATGGTTCGCCAAGCAGCACGCCGGCCCGAAGCTGCACCGGCGTGAGGTCGACGCGTACCGGAAGTGGACGGTCTCGCTGGGCGCCGACCGTGCACCCGAGCTCATCGCTTCGGACGCGGAGACGCTTACCGTCCTGGTCACCGCCGTGCCCGGCCGCGGCCTGGACACGCTACGGCTGCCGGCCGAGCAGGAGCGCAAGGCGTATGAGCAGGCTGGGGAACTCCTGGCCCGGCATCACACCGCGGCGGCTGACGAGCCGAGTTCGAACGTGACAGAGGAGGCGTGGGGCACGACGGCCGCGAAGCTGCTGGATGATGCTGCCTCCCACGTGCCGGAGCACGAGATCACGATGGTGCGTGCACTCGTGAAGGAAACTCCGCCGCGTCTGCCGCAGGTGGCGGCGCACGGCGACTACATGCCCAAGAACTGGATGTGGGACGAGGCTGAGCAACGGCTTCGGATCATCGACTTTGAGCGAGCGGAACTTCAGCCCGCTGCCCGCCGGGACTTCAGCCGCCTTCGCTACCGGATCCTTCTGCAGCACCCAGATCTCCTTGCCGCCGTTCACCACGGATACGGCCGCCAGCTCACCGAGGAAGAGGCGGCGGCATGCCGGGCGTACGCGGCCTTGGACGCGCTCGACTCGCTGTCCTGGGGGATCACTCATCGCGACATCGGGCTCGTCGATGAGGCCCACACCATGCTGGAGAACCTGCGCCAGGAGACAGGCGCGCGCATGTGGGGCGGGTGGGGTTCGTGAACGCCTTTGCCGGAACTGCCGCCTATTACCGGCGCTTCCGCCCCGGCATTCCAGCCAGTCTGGCCGCTCTCCTCGCACACGAGGCGCCCGCGAGTTCTCCACGGCGCCTGCTGGACATCGGCACTGGCCCAGGGCTCGTTGCCAGCACGCTCGCCCCGTACTTCGACGAGGTGATCGCGGTCGACTCCGGCCCAGCGATGTGCGCCGAAGCTGAGGCCGTGCTCCGTCCCGCGCTCTCCGGCGGTCAGCGGTTGCAGATACGGCACGCGCTGGCAGAGGACTTCGAACCGCCGACGGGATGGCAGCCTCACCTCGTGACCTGTGGCCGTGTTTTCCACTGGCTCGACCAGCCCCGCTTCCTCGACCGCCTGGCCGAGTACGTCGACCCCAGCGCTGTGCTTGCAGTGTTCAGCGATCGCAGCCTTTGGACCGCCGAGAGCGCCTGGCAACAAGCCGCCCGAGCCGTCGTCCAGCAGTTTCTCGGAGAGCAGCGGCGTGCAGGGGACGGCGTCTTCGGCCCGCCCGGGCCGCCGTACGAGGAAGTGCTGCGCGCTTCCGCCTTCTGCGAGGTCACCACCGCGACCATCCCTGTTCGCCGCGAATGGAGCATCGCTGAAGTCATCGGCTACCTGTACTCGACTTCGTTCGCGGCCTCGCACCTGTTCGGCGACCGCCAGGATGCCTTCGAGACGGCACTCACCGAGGCCCTGGCCCCCTTCGCGGAGGGCGGGTTCCTCGTGGAGGACAACAGGTTCACCGTCCTCACCGCGCGCTGCCCCTCTTCCACGGACCGGTGAAAGGGATGACCGAGGCGGACTGGAACGCGGCGGTGACAGCTGACGTGCTGGAGGAGCGGTACGGGCTCGTCGCGAACGTGGTCGAGCCGGTGCACATGGGCACCGACACGATCAACCGGCGGGTCCTGACCGACGACGGAATACGGCTGTTCGTCAAGGAGTACCGGTCAGGCGCCGACCTGGAGGCGGCCCGTACCGCATGGGACATGTCGGAGTACTGCCGGGCCGCGCGACTTCCCATCCCGCGCGTCTGGGACGACGCAGATGGCAACCTCGTCACGATCGCGCAAGGCAGCGCCTGGGCCGTGGTTGATGAGGCGCCCGGCCGCGTGACCACCTCGGCGATGACGGTGCCCCTCGCCGAGCACATCGGCACGGTGATGGGGCGCATGCACCGGGTACTGGCCGCCTATCCGCTGCCGAGGCGCGTGCAGCAGTCTCGCTGGCGGACGGGCACGGCCGAGGACGCGGTCGCCAAGTGCGACACCGTGTTGGCCACGGCCCTGCGGCAGGGCCATGAGAGTCTCGAGCACCTACGGACGGACCTCGCTCAGCGGCGGGAGAACCTCAAGGATCACGTCCAGCAGCTACGGACGCACCTGCCCAGCACGTTCGTGGAGCAGGCACTGCACGCGGACCTCAGCCGCACCAACATGATCGTCCTCGCCGATGCCGTCACCGGTGTCATCGACTTCCGGGGCGCAACCGGCATGCCGGCCTGGGAGCTGGGCCGGGCCGCGTTCGATCCGCGCACTGTGGCCACCAGCCCGGAGTGGAAAGCCTGCGCGCTGGCGATGGTAAGCAGCTACCACGAAGAGAACCCCAGCCTCCCCCAGGGGGAAGTACGGGCCTGCGCCCGGGTCGCATTGCTGTACATGCTGTTCAGCTTCTACGGCGCGACCACCGCCGAATACGGTCTTCACCCCGAAGCGGAAGCCGACCTGAAGCGGCACTGGAATGAGCGGCAGACCGCCATCCGCCGCATGCTGAACAGCCTTTCCGACCTCGATGACGGGTTCGCCAGCCTCTCCACGGGCGGAGGCCGCTCGTGACGAACCCGCCGTCACGCCTCGGCCGACCGGACTGCGGCATGACCCACCACGATTCCGAACTCGTCCAGCGCACCCACTGCACGCTGGTCGGCTTGCACCAGGTGGCCCGTTCCTGTCCCTCCCACTACCAGCCCGCCTGAAGGAGATATCCCGTTGACCTACACCGAACAGGAGGAATGACGAGGCTTACGCCGAAGGGCAGGGCTTCCGGCAGATCGGGAGCGTGAGCGAGCTGCACTGGCCGAGCATGTGCCCGCCCCTGCCGAGGACGGCCGCGCCTTGGGCACGTGCGTTCCGAACATGGACCGAGCCGCGCCCGTCCCTCTGACCAACGGCGTCAGAGACCGATGCCCTCGGCCGCTCCTCCGAGAAGCGACGCCAAGAATTCAGCCACTGCAAGCAAGGATCGGTCCGAGTACATCGGTCCCACGAGTTGCACGCCGATCGGGAGCCCCTCCGCGTTCCACGCAACGGGTACGGCGACGCTGGGCAGACCGACGTGGCTGGTGAGGTTGGCCCAGCCGGTCTGGTCGATGAAGCTCCGCTCGACGCCGTCGACCGTGAGAGAGCGGGTGTCGGCCGGGATCGCCGCAGGGGGCAGCCGGCGTGATGAGGACATCGTGCTCGGCGTCAGCGAAGAACCGGTTCCACGTCTCCCGAAGCCGGGGGCGTTCCTCGTTGGCGCGGAGCCATGTGCGGTGTGTCTGGGCTCGGTGACGGAGGAAGGGTGGCCCATGGGCTCGCGTCATCCTCGTGGAGGTCACGTGCTGCTGCGAGTTCGGCCGCGCCCGCATCGTCGTCGGTGGCGGCCGTCGCTGTGGCAGAGGAGCTACCGGAAGAGGCGGAGACAGTCGGCGAAGCCGACCGGCCCCACGGTGCGGCGGACGTCAGCGCTGGCGGAGGCAAGCGCCTGCTCGACAGTGGGGAGAGCATTCGCCGTTTTGCGGTCCACGGGACAGGAGGCATCCTCCGCCCACACCGCCACGCGGAGCTGGCCGACTACACGACGCGCCGTGGGCAGATTGACGCGCCAGGGGCTGTCCTCTGCGGGTGACGGCGTCGTCAGCGCGTCGAGGAGCAGGTCAAGGTCTCGGAGGTGGCGTGCCAAGGGGCCGGGAGTGACCATGTCACTGCTGGTGATCCATCCCGGCAGGCAGGGGATGTGGCCGCGGCCGGGATGAGTCCGTGCGTGGGACACAGGCCGTTCGCCACAGTAGTGAGCCGGGGAAGCCGAAGCGAGCCCGCGAGGTCGCTGCCGAGGTCGGCGGGGGTCAGGTGGGCGGCAACTGCGGCGGCCGGGCCGCCGACGGAACCACCGGCGGTGCGCTCGGGGTCGTGCGGGTTGAGCGTGGGCCCGAACAGCTGTTGTCCGTGTGCAGGTCCTGGCAGTACGCCGGGGTGTTGGTCTTGCCCATGATCACGGCGCCTTGAAAGCGAAGCACCGCCAGCAGGCCCGCGCCACCTGCTCCTTCCGGCAAAGCCCACCGCTGGGAACCCCGCCACCTGTGGCTTCGCCTGTTCTCCGCAGCCGGCCAACTCGTCACCACCGGACGCCGCCGCATCCTCCGCCTCGCGGCGGACTAGCCCTGGACCAATGTGATCACAGACGCCCTCGACCGGCTCCATGCTCTCCCGAACCCTGGCTAATCAGCACCTTCGCGCCGCTGCGACCCGCACCACCCCACCGGAGCCGTGGAACGGGCGCTCACCCGGCGTGACAGCCGGGGCCCAGCCCAGCCACGGTCAGCCCTCAGAGCCGAAACGGCCCGCCAGGAAAACCGACGGACTGTCAGTAGAGATCGAGGTTAAGGCATCGACGCTTAATTTCGATCTTGGAATCCAGATTGTGAGATTTTTACGCCCCGGGTGACCTTCACAACACCCCCGCCTATATGGATCACGCTTTCCCCCTTGTACCATCAGCGCACAGGCCGCGCCGACCGACCGCCGCATGCCTCAAGCACAAGCTCCCGGCTACTAGCGCCCCGCGCATGAGTATCGGGATGGGACTGGCAGAGAACACCTCAGCGGCATGTCAATGGAGCGACCATGCGTTGGCGTAGAGACCGTTCACAGCGCGCACTCGTAAAAGAATGCGAGAGACTACTCGCCGATCTCCCCATCCCTGCTCCTTTCAGTATCGAGGCGCTGGTGCGGAATATGGAGGGCGTGTCTGGTCGCCAGATTCGACTAGTGCCGCTGGACGATCCCGACGGGGGCCTGGGCACAGCATGCGGTCTTCGAGTCAAAGCGCCGGAGTTCACAATCATTCTTTATCGCCGCCGTTCAAGTCGCAATCACACCGAGCACATCATTCTCCATGAGCTCGCGCACGAATGGCTGGACCACGGGACCTCCCTGACGGCTGCCGAGATCGAGCGATACATCCCTGAACGCATCCGCCAGGAAGTGGTTCGACGTTTCCCGTCGACTCTGGTCCAAGGGCGCGTAGATTTTGACAGTCCCGAGGAAAAGCAGGCGGAGATTTCAGCCTCATTGATAAAACGGTTGGCGCGTCGCCAGTCGGCCACAGGAGATGACATGGTTAGTCTCCTGGAATCTTCACTTGTTCACCCAGTTGCTCCACCGCGACGCCGACGCTAACCACGATGGTGTGGCGACCACCGAGGTGAGCTTCCCGACCTCGTAACTTTCGCCGCACCGAATAGTCTTCCTACTGGCAATTAATGCTGCAGTCAGTCGCTCTTACGGGTCGGCAAAACGTGCAGCCAGCGCAGATAGTCATTGGTTGCATGTTCGACTACTTTACATACCTGACTGCGGCAGTGATGACCGTCATCGCCGTATGGCGATTCCCTGCAGTTCGGTACGGTGACTCTCACCGCAGGGCGCTCTGGGGCGGCTATGCGGGATTCGCTGTAGCCCTGTGGCTCTACACGCCAGCAGCAATGGATGCGCTAGATCGTATTCCCGTGGTGGACCTGAGTGCCCTACTCAGACACTTCGCTAGCACTGCATCGATCATCGCGGCCCTGACCTACGTCGCCACCAGCTACGGGAAAAGTTCGGAGACAGTCGTACCCCGGCACGTAGCGGTCTCCCGCTGGGTCGCCCGCGCATCCTACAAGGCTGGGGCGATAGGCGTCACTCTGCTCGCAGTCCTATTTTTCACTGTGGTGGACCGCCCCACGCCGAGTCGAAATTTCCTCATCGACCACGCTGGAGAATGGGGAGTCGCGGTCTACATGACCGTCTTCTACTTCTTCCCACTTATCACGACCGCGATTTGCGGCTACCAGTGGACGAGGGCGGCGCGACAGGCCGAGAGCACAAGCATGCGTGTGGGACTGGGCTTGATGGGGATTTCGATGTGGATGGGGCTGGCACATACATTGGCCCGTATCACCATCCTATGGGCTGCGGTAGCCTTCCCACTAAGCCCATCCACAGTACAGCTCCTGGTAGACGCCACATCAATATGGATGGATCTGCTGTTCCTAATAGTTGCCGTCGGTGCGAGCATTCCCACCACTAGCGCGGCGGCGGCCCAGTGGAAGACTTGGCGCACCCTCTACAGGACTTATCCACTCTGGTTTGACCTGGTGGAGGCTTTTCCTGGGACGAGCCTGTATCCGCCCGGACGGCGCGTCGTGGAACTCATGCACATACGCGTCCCCATAGATGTCCGCCTGGACCGATGGACCCAGGATATTTCTGACGCCTGCGAAAAGCTGCGCTACTACGCTCCACGAGACTTGATGTTCGCCGCCGAGGACATCACTGCATCGCTCCCCGACCCCGAGGCGGCAGCGGAAGCGTACTGGATTAAGGCCGGACTCCAGGCCGCTGACACCATGCCAGCCAATCCGTACCCCGCTGCTACCTTGAGAGCGAAACCGTTCGTTGACACCGATAGTGAAGCGGCGTGGCTAGCACGGGTCAGCACGGCCTACTCGCACATCACCACGGATCAAGCTCAGGAGCTTCTCCTGCACTCCACAGAGGCGGAATCCGAACCAGGCAGGTAGCCTGCAATGAGCTTCACATGCTGATTTCTCAGTTCAGACCTCATTGCCTTTCGCGCATAACCATGCGGCATAGCGATCTTGAGGGCGTGTCGGCAAGTGAGATTTAGCACCATCCGCCGCATGAACTGAGCTGGTACCGTCGGCCGCGCGGACTGATAGGTCTTGCTCCGCCACGTAAGTGGACCGGCCTGCGACGCACAGATACTGCGTACTGCCGTCGCCACATGTAGCCGGGCCGTTACGCCGTCCGGTCTGGATGGGCGTCGAAATCTCAGCAATGGAGTTCCCGCATGTCCAACCGCTCCGGTCTTATTCTCGATTTCGGGGGCGTTCTCACCACCCCCCTGCTGCCCGTGGTGCTAGCCTTCGAGCAGCGTGAGGGACTCCCGCAGGGTGCTTGCATCTCCGCGCTGTACAAGGACGAAGAGGGCGTCCGGCTCACCAGCGATCTTGAGCGTGGCGTGGTCAGTCAGACCGAGTGGAACACCATCGCGGGCAAGAAGCTCGGTGTCTCCCCCGACAACTTGATGGGCCGGATCTTCGGCGGTTTGCGTCCTGAGCCGCTGATGATCAATGCGGCTGCTGCGGCGAGGCGAGCCGGGATCAAGGTGGGCATCCTGTCCAACTCCGTAGGGCTCGCGCCTTGGGACCTGTACGACGGCTACGAGCTTGAGCGGCTGTACGACGTCGTGGTGATCTCCGAGCAGCACCTGCTGCGCAAGCCCGACCCCGAGCTCTTCAAGATCACGCTCAAGCTCATGGCTCTGCCCGCCGAGGAGTGCATCTTCGTCGACGACACCGAGGGTTATGTTCGGGCAGCGGAGCAGCTCGGCCTCGCGGGGGTGCACAACCAGGACCCCCGGCAGACGGTGGCCTCTCTCTCCGAGCTGCTCGGCGTGGACCTTACAGCGTCTTAGAGGTTGCGCGGAACCAGCAGACCCCTGGTCGGCGAACGCAAACGCGCCGCCCTCGTAGGCGCTCTGCGGTGCGTCGACCGGGTGTTCCTCTACGACGAAGTCACCGCCGACCGATCGGATCCGCTTCCTGCGTCCTCAGGTCTGCGCCATGGCGCGCGCGAGCATCTCCGCATACCCCCGCGGTGCCGCCGAGGTCGATCACCTTCGCGCGCATCTGCCGCAGCAGCTCGGCCTGCTCCTCGCGTCGCTCGTCGTGCCAGATCACGTCCACCAGGTCCGACACGAGCTTGACCAGGTCAGTCTTGGTGCACTCGTGCCAGCCGGTCAGATCCCGCAGCTTGCTGAGTGCCGCTTGGCCGCGCGGGAGGTGAAGTCGTAGAAGGCCAGCTCGGACGCGGCGACACTGACCTGCCTGGTGACGTGCTCGACCGCGTCGGACGGCTGCTCCAGGCACATCGGGAAAGCCGGCTGTCCCGCGCGACCGTGGGCTTCAGCACCGGCGATCCCCGGTAGGCCGGCGGTGTCCCCCTCGTCGACGGGCACGGCGTTCCTGCCGCCGTCTTCAGTCCTGACTCCGGGCGCGTACGCGGGGAGGCGTTCCTGCTGCTGGCCGAACTCCTGCTGATCTTCCCCAGCAGGGCCGACCAGCGCCGGTTCGAGAATGGCAGTCGTCTTCGGCGCCCTCCGCGTTCGCCTCACCTTGGGCGGGGAAGTGGCCGGGTGAGGATGGTGAAGACCAGCGCATCCAGGCGGCGGGTGCAGTCCTTTAAGCCGGCAGAGCGGAAACGCCTCAGACATCCAAGCCCGCGAGGAGTGCTCGCCGACCGCGTCACTCCCCGTCCTGCACCTCTGGCAGCTTGTGCTTCAGCTCTCCGACGAGCTCGTTGATGTGGGCCATCATCTCGGCGGACAGACCCCTGCTGCTGCCGCGGGCAGCCAGGCCGAGGATCTGCCCTCGGTGAATCGAGCCGAGGAAGCGGAGCGCCTCCAGGAATTCGCGGGCCGCAGGGTCGACCTCGGCATCGTCCTGGAAGAGGGCCGCGTCGACCTGGAGGGCCTGGGCTAGGCCAGCACGCACCACATCAGAAGCCTCGGTTGTGGCCCCCGCGCGAAGGGCGGCGATGCCGTCGGCGGTGACGGCCGCCATGCCCGCATGCTCATTGACGATGCGCGCAATTTCCGCATCAGAGGGCGCTTCCTGACCAACGTACCCGTGCTGCAGGAGATAGTTGATCTTCTCCCCGACCGTGCGAGGTGCGGACGCCTGCTCGTCTCGCGAGCCCCTGGGGTGAAGCCCGAACGAGCAGTCCTGGGCGGCCAGCAATTCTTCTTCGGTCACCCCGTACGCCTGCGCGAGCGGCTGCACGTAAGCATCACTGAGCCGGCGTCGGCCGGATTCGGCGTTACTCACCGGCACGCGGCTCGCGTCGATGATCGCAGCGGCCTGCGCCATGCTGAGGCCCGCGTCGCAGCGCAGGAGCTGCAGGTCCGGCGGACCGTCGTGAGGGAAAAGGACATCAAGCGGCTGACCGAGCGCCGCTGCGATTGCGGGGAGCTTCTCACCCTTGGGGAAGTCCTGGCCGCTCTCCCATCGCGCGACCGTGGGGGCACTGACGCCCACCATCGCGGCCAATTCCTTCTGATGGAGGTCCTTGCCCCGCCGGACAGCACGTACGCGGCTGCCGTCGAACTGACGTGGGGGCACATGAACTCCTGCAGGGTGGCGATCGGGCCGGTGGGAGCGTCCTCTGGAGCAACTGTAGCCCAGGCTTGATACATTTACGCAACTGGCGTACGTTTCCGTATCGCACTCGCTGGCCGGCTCCAGCTCTCTACGGTGCGAGCCTCAGGAAGGACCCTCCATGCATGTTGCGTCGCCGTCGCCGCCTGCGCAATGCGCCGCCGGATTCGGTATCTATCCGTTGCCGGCGACGGGACCGTGGATTCGGCCCCGCCCTCATCGACGACCGCACGCTGTCGGGGCCGTGTGGGAACAGCCCCACGTCGCAACCCCGCCCGCAGGGGTGCTGGCTGATGGCTCGCAGCCGTCCAGTCCAGTGCCGAATACCTGGCAGAGCGGGACGAATGAGGCCGATTACTCGAAGGTCCTATATGGCGATAGATAGGGGTGCGGGGGCGATGCACGTACGCGCGCTGTACGGCGCGCGACACGCAAGCGCACCCGCGATCACCCGACGGCCGACGTGTCCGGGAGCACAAGAAGATGCCACCCGGCCGAGAGCGGCAACTCTCAGGCGGACACGGCACGAGTCGGCACTTCCGGGCCAGCGTAAAAGCGGGGCTCCCCGTCGCTCTCTGCAACCAGTACAGAGTTTAAGGACCAACTCTGGATCTTGACACGGGTCCGTGCGTATGTTCGTCGTCCCGGGCAGACTGCCCGGCACCACGGACGCAAGGAGTGCAGCAGCCATCGACCTGTAGGTCCGCATACAGCGACGGCGTCCGAGAGCGGGAACTCCCGGACGCCGAACGCTAAATGGCATGTCCGCCCCGGCAAGGGCGGAGGTTGCCCACCATCACCACGCTGAGTCCTTCCTAGGGGCGCGTCAGCGTGGCAACACTGCAACGAGGAGTATCGCATGCCTCCTGCCCTGCGCAAAAGGCCCTTCTGCCTGGCCTGCGCGGCAGCCACCTCCGCCTCGGCGCCTCGGCGCCCCGAGTCGGAGCACACCATCCCTGCCTCGGCGGGCCGCCGGCCCCGCCTGCTCATCGGGAGCGGCCGATGAGCAGCGAAGCCCGCGAGTGGGTGTGGGAGCACAGCTCCAGCAGGGGAACCGCGCGTCTGGTCCTGCTGTCGATCGCCGACCGGGTGGCCGACGAGCAGTGCGTCTCCTGGGCCTCGCTGTCGAGCCTGGCCAAACGGACGCGCGCCTCCGTCTCCACGGTGCGCGAGGCCATCGACCGTCTGGTCCGCGCCGGTGAGCTGGAGCAGCTCGACGACTTCACCGGCCCGCAGCGCAGCACCGTCTACCGCCTCCCCCTCGCCGCCCAGACCGTGGCGGAGACCACAGAGGACGAGGAAGCAGACCAGGCGCCGGCGGAGGTGCCCGAGGACACCCCCGCGCTGCGGATCTCGGCCCTGCGGCGGTACGGAATCCGCCCGCGTGAGGTGCCGGAATCCCCCGCGAGGGTCCGGAAACCGGCAGTACCTGAATCCGGCAGGTCGAGGCGGAAACCGGCACCTCGACGTACCGGAAACCGGCACAGCGATGTACCGGAAACCGGCACACAGAACCGTAGTGAACCGGATTTGAACCGCAGGTACAGCAGTGGTGGTGCTGCCGTCCTCTCGGCTGCCGAGTGGCAGGTCGACCCCGCCACCCACGCCTGGGCCCGCCAGCAGGGACACCTCGACCGCCTCGGCGAGCAGGGCCTGCAGGCAGCCGACGCGAAGTGGCGTGCCCACCGGTCCGCCTTCAAGCCGAGGCCGGCGGATGCCTGGGCGGCCGACTGGCGCTCCTGGATCGCCCGAGAGCACGCCCCAGGTCGCCCGAACCTCTACGCAGTGCCCGGCAAGGGCCCCTCCGTGCCGGGCGGCATGACGCGGGCCGAGGCCCACACCGCCGCCCTTCTCGCCGCCCTCGACGAGCCGACCGGAACGGAGGGCTGACCGTGGACCGCCGCGAAATCGCCGCCCTGCTGGCCTACATCGGCCGACTCGACCCCCGCACCATCCGCACCGACCAGGGCGAGGCCCGCGACCAGCTCGCGCAGTGGCACGAGCTGCTCGGAGATGTGCCGATGGCCACCCCGCACGGGTGGGACGTCCGCGTCGCCGCCCGCCAGCACATCCGCACCTCGCCGTACCAGATCCTGCCTGCGGACGTGGCCCGGCCCTGGGAGAGCTACCGGCGCGACCGCCTGGCGCGGCACTCCGATCCCACGCCGTCCGTCGACCCGGACGACCAGGCCGCGTGGACCGCCGAGCTGGTTGGCACCCGCCGCGCGGTCGCCGCCGGCACCGCGCAGCCCTCGCAGGCCCGGGCGATCACCAGCGGTCACGACGGAATAGACCCGAGGCTGGAGGCGCGGCTGCGGGAGATCGGCTCCTGCATACCGCCCGCCGCCCGAGCCGCCCTCGCGCCCTACCGGCCCGCGCGAGCAGCACGCGAAGCAGCCGTTGCACAGGGGCTGCCCGACGCCCTGAGCGTGCGCTGCGAGTGGTGCAAAGCCCAGCCCGGCGAGCCGTGTCGCCGCCGCCGGATCGGCCCCGACGACGGGGTACGTACCACTGCCCCGCGCGCCACCCCACACCCCGGCCGCCTCGACCTCGCCGCCGCCCAGCAGGCCCAGCAGACGGAGCAGGCTCAACGGCCCGCGATGGCCTGACCGGCGCATCCGGGGCGTGCATACCGTCCGATGCACCACCTCCCAACATCACCGTCCCGCCCCGGCTGCGGCGCACGCCCGCGCACCGCAGCCAGCACCCGACGCCGCGCCCGCCGAGCACCGCCCCGGTCGGCCGACGCGGCAGCACATCGGAGATCGCCTTGCGCCACATCACCACCCACGACGCGCCGGCCACTGGCCTGCGCGGCATTGGAGACACCAGCTGGCACACCCGCGGAGCGTGCCACGGCATGGACGTCGAGGACGCCGACGCCGTCTTCTTCCCCGGGCCCCGGGACCACGAGGACATCGCTGAGGCGAAGGAGTTGTGCGGCTGGTGCCCGGTGCGCCGCGACTGCCTCGACTTCGCCCTGGAGAACGTCCTCAAGGAGGGCATCTGGGGCGGCCTCACGGAAGCCGAGCGACGCCCCTTGCACGAGGGACTGCCCCAGCGTCTCGACTACCGGCGCGTGACGGCCTTCTTCCAGGGTCGCGACGTGCATCTGACCGAGGCCGAGCGGCAGGTCGTCATCGACCACGCCTACGTACGCGGCTGGCGGCCCGCCCGGCTCGCCGCCGCCCTGCAGATCAGCCACAAGCACGCCCGAGACCTGCTCCGGCAGGCCGCCAACAAGGTCTTCGACCGCGACCGCACCTACGGCGTGCCGCGGCCCAAGAAAAAGCGGAAGAAGACCACCGCGGCAGCAGGCAGTGCCGCGCCCGCTGCACCCGGCACACAGCAGCCGGTAACCCGCCCGCCAGCGTCGACTCCGGCGCATGCCCATCTCGGAAAGGCCGCATGACCCACCCCGTCCTGTCCCTCAGCGCCGCTCCGGACCTCCCTCTCCTCCTCGCCGCCGTCGTGCCCGCCGCCCTCGTGCTGGTGCTGGTCGCCTGGACGATCCGGCGCCGGGGTACGCACCCGCAGAAACGTCTCGGCGGTCCGGCGGTCAAGGTCGCTGCCCTTGCTGCCCTCGGCTGCACCGCCTACAGCGCCGACACCTCATGGCGCTTCGCGGCCGACTTCCTCGACATGGCCGGCACTGCCGAGAGGGTCGGCATGTTCGCCGCGGCCGAACTGGCGCTCTTCGCGACCGCGCTGATGGCACGCCAGAACCTGGCCACCCAGGGTGCTCCTGGTCTGCCGGGCACCCTGGTCTGGGTGATCACCGGAGTGCAGGTGATCCCCGCCTACGCCGAGAGCGGTCCTATCGGCGGCACGGTCCGGGCCTTCGTCGGGCCGGTCATGGCGGCGATGCTGTGGCACCTCGCGATGGGGATCGAGCTGCGCCTACACACCCCGGGCGCCGCCTCCCACGGACTGATCGCCGTCCTGGGCAGGGAGGCACGCGAGCGTCTCCTGTCCCGCCTCGGCATCGCCGCGCGAGACCGCGACGCCGCGCAGATCACCCGGGACCGGGCTACCAACCGCGCGGTCGCCCTCGCCGCCCGCCTCGCCGAGCGCACACCCGAGCAGCAGCGGAGCTGGCGCGGCCGGCGGCTCACGCGGCGACTGTCGAAGGCGGTCGGCAGGGCCTCGGTCGGCACCGACCCCCTCCAGCGCGCGAACCTGCTCGACCAGCTCGCCGCCCGCCGGCACGCACTCGCGCTCGCTACGGTCCCGCTGCCCTCGCCCTGGTCCCCGGTGCAGAGCACCGCAACGGCAGCAACGGTCCCCTCGCAGTCGGCCTCGAAGGTGTCGGTCCCCGTCGCCGGTCCCCACGGTCCCGCCGAGTCGGACGGGGGCCCGGGACCGAGTGCCCCGAGGGGGCCGGTCCCCGAAATCGCGGACCCGAGGGCATCGGCAGACGCGGGGACCGAAGGCGAGAACGCGGGGACCAGCGTGGGGACCGAGGCCCCAGAAACAAGCGCGGTCCCGGGGACCGGTCCCGCCAAACCGGAAGCCTCGGAGAGGGACGCCCGAAGCACGGGGACCGAGCGCCTGACGCGAGAAGTGCCTGCTCATGGCCCTGATTCGAGTCGGGGACCGAACGCCGCCGAGTCGGGGACCGAGCCCACCGGGGACCGGGGACCGACCGACACCGACACGGGGACCGAGCCCACCGGGGACCGGGGACACCAGGTCCCTCTCCGGCGGAAGGCGCCCACGAAGACCAGGACGAAGAACAAGGGGAAGCGCGGCCGGTCCCGCACCCCGCAGACACAGCGCGCGCCACGCGAGCTGGAGCAGTCGGTGGACCAGCTCGTCCAGCAGGTCCGCCCTCACGTCCCCGCCCTGCTCGAACGGGACGGCAACGAGTCCGTCACCCGGGTGCAGCTGCGGGAGATCCTCCGCCGCGAGGGCCTGAAGGGCGGCCGGAACGACCGGCTGAGCCTCGTCCTCCGGGAACTGCGGAGCGACGACACCACAAAGACAAGGAGCACCGCCCGATGAGGACCTGCCACCAGTTCGACAGCGTCCGTGCGGAGTACGAGCGGGAGATCGGCTTCATGCTCGCCCACTCCAAGCGGCACGAGGGCAGGCCGGCGGCGAAGTCCAGCGCAAAGCAGGCTGCCTCGACGAAGAAGCGGATGGCCCGGGCGCTCAACAGCCACGTCGGGCGCTGCCCCGAGTGCGGCTGAACCGGCAAAACCCCAGCTCAACACCCCTATCCACAACGCGTGGCCCGGCTCCGTGCCGGGCCACCGCCCCGCTTAAGGAGGCACGCCGTGATTCCGCGTCCCCCTCGTTCATCCGAGCCCACCGCCGCCGAGGCCAGCGCCTGGGCGGACGTCCTGGTCCGCCGCTGGCTCCTGCACGCCGCAGTCCTCACCCCGAACGGCCAGTGGCTCGTCCAGGACCACCCCGACGGACCCGTCCGCGTCCTCACGGGACCGGCAGATGTCCTCGCGCTGGCCGCGACCCTCCAGCACCACACCCGAACCATGAGGCCCGAAATCCGATGACGAACCCCACCCAGAACGGCGCCGCCCCGGAACCTGCTCGCGACTCCAACTCGGTCTCGGGGCGAGCAAGTTGGGGCGGAAGCGTAGCTTCCGCCAACCCCGCCCCCAAGGGGGACGGGGAGGACCTGCACCAGGGGGCGCAGGTCCAGGAGGCTTCGACCGAGGGCGGATCGAAGCCGGGACCGGAGGAGAAGCCGACCGAGCGCCGCAGCCACCGCGATCGCGCTGCCCACGCCCGTCAGCGTCCGCGTCAGCCGCGCGCCACGAAGCGCCTGCACCAGCCCAACACCCGTTTCAACGAAGAAGAGTTCGCGCTGATCAAGTCCGCCGCCGCCCGATGCAACCTGTCCGTCGCCGGCTTCCTCGCCCGCGCCGCGCTCGCCGCAGCCCGCGACCTCGACCGAACCAGCGCCGAGATAGCCGACGAACGCGAGGTGATCACAGCCCTGTTCGACAGCCGGCGTCGGCTCGGCTGGGCCGGCAGCAACCTCAACCAGGCGGTCAAGGCACTCAACTCCGGCGCAGACGCTCCCCAGCTCGATGCGGCCGTCGCCGCCGTACGGCGGGCCGCCGACACCGCGCATGCAGCCGCCACACGCCTGATCGAACGCCACGGCGCATGATCCCCAGCGTCAACAACGCCGGATCACGGACCTTCGGCCTCCTCAAGTACCTCTACGACACGGGCAAGTACGAGGACCACACCGACCCCCACCTCGTGGCCTCCTTCGACGGCATGGCCCCCGACCCCGGCCGCGACCCGAACGCCACCCTCGAAGACCTGCAGCAGCTCCTGGACCAGCCCGTGATGGCCCTGCCGAAGCATGCCCGCCCGGCCAAGCACGTGTGGCACACCTCCGTGCGCGCGACGGCGGACGACCGGATCCTGTCCGACGAGGAATGGGGTGAGATCGCCCGGCGGATCGTGGCCGCCACCGGCATCGACCCCGGCGACGGGCAGCCCGGCTGCCGCTGGGCCGCCGTACGCCACGCAGACGACCACATCCACATCGTCGCCACCCTGGTGTGCGAGGACGGCAGCCGCCCCGACGACTTCCGCTCCGGCAAACGCGCCCAGGCCGAGTGCCGCCTCATCGAGAAGGAACTCGGCCTCCACCAGGTCGCCCCCGGCGACGGCACCGCCGCCCAGCGGCCCACCAGCGCCGAACGCCACAAGGCCGAATGCCAGGGTCGAGAGCGCACCGCCCGCGAGGAGCTGCGCGAGACGGTACGACGGGCGGTGTCCGGTGCGGGGAGTGACGAGGAGTTCTTCGACCGGCTCGCCGCCGCCGGCGTCCTGATCCGTAAGCGCGTCGCGCCCTCCGGCGACCTCCTCGGATACAAGGTCGCCCTGCCCGACGACCTGAACAAGGACGGCGAGCCGGTGTTCTACCCCGGCGCACGCCTGGCCCCCGACCTGTCGCTGCCCCGCATCCGGGAGCGCTGGTCCGGCGACACCGGTACCGATCCGACTCCACGGCAGGAGGACACGGTCCGTACGGGGCCCGGCGCCCCGGCCTCCGCCCGCCGCAGGACGGCATCGGCCGCGTGGCAGGCCGTGCTCATCGTCGAGCACGGCGACGACGCGGTCGCCGCCGCCCACATCGCCGCCGCCGGCGAGGTCCTGGACGCGCTCGCGAAGACCTCCGCCGCCCACACCCGCCGCGAACTGCGAGACGCCGCAACAGCGTTCGAACGTGCCTCCCGCTCCCACGTACGCGCCGTACGCGGGCACGACCGCGCGCTGCGGCAGGCCGCCCGCGACCTCGTCCACGGAGGGCCCGCCCTCGGCCGCGGTGAGGACGGTGCCACCACCGCGATGGCGATCGACATGCTGTTCTTCCTCATCACCGCCGCCGCCCACTGGCACGCGAGAAAGGGCCACGCCCAGCAGGCCGAAGCCGCCGCCCAAGCCGCCGAGCACCTGCGCACCGCCTACCAAGCCGCCGCCGCCCAACCCCTCGGCGTGCTCTACCAGCGAGGCCGACGTCTGAGCCGGCCGGTGCTCCAGCGGCAGACCGTGCTGCTGCGCGAAACGCTGCCGGGGCTCGCCGAGCAGATCCTCGCCGAGCCCGGCTGGTACGCCCTGGCCGCGACCATCGCGGAAGCCGAAGCCGCCGGCCACGATCCGGCCGCTCTTCTGTCCGCCGCGGTCGGGCGTCGTGAACTCGACACCGCGGAGTCGGTGAGCGACGTGCTGGTGTGGCGGATGCGGCGGACGGCCGATCTGCCCGCCGACGCCTCGCCCCTGTCCGAGAGCGGCACCGCTGGGGTCCAGCCCGCAACGCGCAGGACAGCCCCCCAGACCTCCGCGCCCGGCCGCCGCAGCGGGGAGGAGACATCGGGCAAGACCCGGTGAGCCCTGCCTGCCAGGAGTGCAGCCTCAGCGCACGGCCAGGAACAGGCGTACCGCCACCGCCCCGCTCGCGACCCACAGCATGGCCGTACGCCACAGCGGACCCCGGAGGCATTCAGGCCCGCATTGTGGGTCACGGGCACTGCGCACACTCAGGAGGAACGCAAGGGCACAGGTGCGGCGACTCGAGCCAGTAGGCGACGCGAAGTTGGGCTGTCGAAGTCAACGTGGCGTGTTCGGGCACGCCGAGGGGACATCACTCATCCGCTCAGAGACACGCGCCGTGCCCACTCGTCATCCGCGCCCCCAGGAGGCGGAAAACGCCTGATGACCTGCCCGAAGGCGACTGTGGACTTTGTGAATTGAAACCGCCAGGGGCGTAAGGCACGATCATGAAGCGAGCAGGACGAGGCACAGGAGGACGCCAGGGTGTTTCACCGAATACGCCGCCGGGCCAAGGAGCCCAGCGAGGAACAGCGCCGATTCTTCGAGCTGTCGGCGCGGCTGCAGAACCAGGTCCCGCCCGGGATCGGGGTGCCGCCGGCCGAGCCGGAACACATCGAGCCGACCGCGGTGGTGGACGACTTCCTTCCGCCGGAGCTGCGGGTACCCAGCCACGACCAGGTCGACGGCACCATGATGCCGTGGAAGCAGCCGCTCGTCCTCGACGCCGAGATGGTCGCCTGCTCCGAGTGCGGCGCGTACCGGGACTGGCTCATCCTCTCCACCCGCGGCCAGATCTGGCTGCGTTGCCGGGGCGGCCACCAGCAGCAGGAAACCCGCCTCGACACCGCCTGGTTCAACCGGAACCGCGGGCCGGCGGACGCGACGCACGCCACGTTCGAGGAATGCCTGCGCCACCTCGGGCACTGACCCCCACTCCTACGACCCCACCGGGCCCGCGGGCCCGCACTGACCACCCGTCGCCAAGCACCAAGGGGTCAGTACCGTCATGCGCGTTCGCGTCGCCACCACCGCCCTCGGCATCACCGCCGCCCTCCTCGCCGTACCCGCCTGCTCCACCGACATCACCGGCACCAAGCACGCCACCGCCCGTACCGGGTCGCCGACCGACACAACCCAGGCTGCTCCGCTCACGTCGGCCGCGCTGGAGACGCGCCTGCTCGACCAGAGCGACCTCGGCAGCGGCTACCTGCGCAAGCCGGAGCGCCTCACCCAGCACGACGACGTCACCGTCATCGGCTGCCCGGCCCTGGGCGAACTGGGCGGCGACGCGGCCACCGGCGCCACGCTCACCTTCCCCCGCAAAGCGAAGACGGCCTTCACCTACGGCGGCAGCTCCTCCGAGATCGCCGAGGAGCTGTACAGCGACGGCGCGAACAAGCTGTCCGACGGCATCGGCCGGATCTTCGACGCCATGACCGGATGCCCTACCTATCAGGTCGTCGCGGGCGGCACCCCGATCGATATCGCCTCGCAGAAGCTGCCCGCGCCCCACGGCCTCGGTGACGAGCAGTGGAGCCAGCTCCTGACGTTCTCCGCCGGAGGACGGAGCACCGTGGTCAAGCAGACCGCGATCCGCGACGGCAGCCTGCTGCTGATCGTCTCCGGCTCCCCGGCCCTCGTCGACCGCCACGTCGGCAAGGCCCTCACCAAGGCCACGGCAGCCAGCTGACCGGCCCCGACACACTGCTGCCCCCCGACCAGGACGGTCGGGGGGCAGCAGTGCTGAGCTTGTTCGGCTTTGACGGACACCATCGGTGTGGTGGTCAGGCTGCGGTTCCGTACATCCAGCGGCGAACCACGGTGTAACCGATAGGAAGCTCGTTCCCCGTCAACTCCTTATACCTCGCCTTGGCCTCTTCGCTGGCGTGCTGACCGGGAGGGAGCCTTCGGAGGAAGGGGTCGCGGTCAGGGGCAGGGGAGGACTGACGAGGCTGCTCCGTAGCTTCATCGTCGGAGGCAGGTTCGTAATCCGCGATGTCCTCGACCTCATGCCTTGCGGAGCCCTGCCTTACGAGGTAAGCGACCACGGCCAGACCTACGACCAGAGTCACGCCGCCGATGACGCGGATCTTCGGCTTGTGCTTCGCGTACCAGCTCTTCGACTTCTCGTCGGAGGGCGCGGGCTCGCCATCTGCGGGAGTGGGTTCACCGGGCGTGGAGTCGTCCATGTGCACACATCTATCGGACCCAGACGCTACCTGTCAGGCAATCAACCGACATCACCCGATCAGCTTCAGTACACCGGGCAGAGCCCACTTCACCCCACTCCCCCGCCTTGGGGCCGGAGGCGATCACCGGTGCCGGGCAGGCCCGGCACCCTGTACTCGTCGCCCCGGTCGCCGTCCTCCGACTCGATGGCCTGCCCGAGCCCCCGGAGGGAAATACCAGAAGCCCGGCCCCTGTTCGGGGACCGGGTTCTTCCGTCTGGCTGAGGGGCGCCGTCGATGGCTAGGCCGGCGCCCGCAGCAGTCGCTCCCGGGTGGCCTCGGGCAGCACCCGGCGCAGGACCGGTGCGGTCGAGCTGAGGGAAGTGGCGAAAGCTGCCACGAGGTCGTGCGGGGCGCTGGTCCCAAAGGAGGCCGCCCACAGGCAGGGGGCGCCGAGCGCGGGCTCGGCCCATGCCTGCCATCCGACCGGTCCCGCCTCGTCGGCCTCGGTCGTCAGGGCGCGCGGGTCGGCGTCCTGGATGAGGGGCGGTACCTCACCGAGGCTGATGTGCGAGGTGAACGTCGGGTCCGTCGCTGCCGCGTCGGGCTGGTCGATGTCGCGGAGCCAGCCGTGGGCGGCGACGGCGTCGAGGACCAGTTCGGGGCCGGCGAACGGCACGGCGGGCTGGTCGCGGGCGTCGAGCGCGACGAGGAAGTCGGCCACAGCCTCGCCGGGGACGTCGGTGGTGAAGTAGCACGACCACGACGCGAGCGGGCTGCTGGTGTCCGCGCGTGCGGAGATCTGCCAGGCGATCGGCAGGTCTCCCAGGTGGAACGGCTCGTCCGCCAGGCTCCACTGCGCCCATCGGAGGGTGTCGGAGCTGATGTGCAGGACGGTGCTGCGCAGGACCTGGCGGTCCTGGGGTGCCTCGTCCGGCTCATGACGTCCGCGGACGATCGTCAGGCTCGTCCAGCCCAGCCCGGAGAGCGTGTCGGCAACGCCGTCGTAGAGGCACCCGTCGTCACCGGCCAGATGCCGGGGGCCGACCCAGAACGCGGGCTGGCCGCCGGGCGGAATGGACGGGTCGGGCGGGAAGTCGGGGTACAGGGGCGCCTCCAAGAGGTCGGTGCGGGTCTAGTTGCCGCCGGCACTGCGGCGGGGGCGGCGCGAGGGTGCCTGGACGGGGCCCTGCCAGGTCAGGGCGATGGCGACCTCGGGCGGCAGATGGCCGAGCTGTGCGTCCTCGTCCCGCCCCTCGGCGAGGTAGACGACGGTCCGGCCCGTCTCATCCACGGCCTGCACGACCTGCGCCAGGCGGTGCGCCATCGGAAAGAACGGGTTCATGGCCTGGCGGACCGGAGCATCCCGGTCGCAGGCGGACAGCAGGTCGATGAGATCACCGACGGTCATCTCCGGGGTCGTCACGAACAGCCTCCTGGGGTGAGGGGAAACGGTGAGCGGTGAAGAGGACGGGGCCCGACAGTTGGCCGGCCACTCGAGCGAGAACTACTCGTGGGCGCTTGGCTGTCGTACGCGACGTGAGGTCTGCAGTACACGCGCCACGGCGGCGGCGATGTCGGCCGGCGTCTCGGTGTCGAACGACAGGTGGTAGCCACACACCTTGGCCGTGCCAGACACAGCGATCTTCCATCCCTCGCCGTCCGCGCCGGGACGGCCGAGCGGGAACCAACCGAGGTAGAAGCGGCCGTCCTTCGAGCTGACGTGCACGTCCGCGCGATCGTCCACAATCAGGTGGAAGTCCTCCGTGGAAAATTGGTCCATCACGAGCGCGGGCTGGCCGGGGCCGAGCTGCCACTCGCGCAGCCGGAGGGCTTCGACGGTGGTGGAGAAACCGGAGTCCACGGGCGCTACGGTCACGGGCAATCACCTCTCTGACCTGGGGTTTCTTGCAAGGTCGTCTACGTTGACATGCCCCCGACCGCGTTGGCCAGTCTTTCCGCGATCTTTCCTGTCTGCCCCTGGCGAACTGTTGTCCGTTGACAGCGAAGCCAGTCGGACGCGAGGCGTTGACCTGCGCGGACTAACTTCGGTGTCAAGGCAGCCTCTCGGCGTTGGCCTTGCTGCGAGCACCGTGACCTGCGACGACTGGATTGGATGTCAAGAACGGCCGCGGACTGGGTTCGCTGTCGACGGACAACTGTCCTTCGTCATCCAATCGAGGCGTTTGACAGCGAATCCAGTCGTTTCAGCCTTTCTAAGAGGGCGTTTATGCAGGTCAAGGCCCGTACGCACCTTATGCGAGTGCCCCATTTCGTTGAGGATTGCCCGATAGGTGAAGAACATCGCCTGGCG